>NZ_PCYR01000014.1:0-50318 GCF_002553805.1 Lactobacillus sp. UMNPBX19 | reverse complement strand
GTCCAGATGGACTTTTTATTTTTCTAAAGTGTTCAATTTGATTTTACAATCGGCGAAGTAAAAAGAAATATATTTTTTAATTTAAATATTTAAGTTTAGAAAGGATTATCATGTTCTCACCATCTATTCAATCATTGATTGAGGAAAAAGCGGGCTCATTTATTATTCCTGCCTCTAGAATTGCATTTGTGGAAGATGAAAACCCACTCTACCATGCATTTTTAGTTCTTACTAAAATGAAATATTCAAAAATTCCTGTTTTGGATAAAGATCAAAAAGTAGTTGGCCTAATTAGCTTATCCATGATTACAGATAAGATGCTGACCCCTGATAATATTGTGATTGAACCTCTATCAGACTTAAAAGTTAAAGACGTAATGCAGACGGATTTTGAAACAATCAATTTTGCTCACACTAATTTTGAAACTCAACTACATCTTTTAGTAGATAATCCATTTATTCCAGTAGTCAATGACAATAATGTCTTTCAAGGTCTGCTAACTCGGCGAGAATGGATCAAAACATTCAACTATGTTACTCATACAATTGACGAAAAGTATGACGTTACTGAGAAATACGTTTCACATGAAGAAAACTAAATCGCTTAAATTTAATCTGTTAAGTGGTATAGTAATATTGTTTTAGTATTATTGTTAAATTAGTTGGAGGTAAAGTTAATGAGACATCAATGGAAATTTTTCACGATTCTCGGAATTGGTGTTATTGCAGCAATTTTAGACTTTCTGTGTGGAGCTCCTAAAATTGGTACATGGCCCATCTCAGGCATCTTAATTGATATCTTCGGAATTTTTATGGCAATCACCATGCTCCGCGAAATGATTCATACTCTTGAATCCGGTCGTTGGGGCGTTGATATTCTAGCAATTATTGCTGTTGTTTCAACCATGATTGTTGGAGACTACTGGGCAGCTTGGATGATCTTAATCATGCTTACTGGTGGTGATTCCCTCGAAGACTATGCTACTAGTCAAGCTGATAAGGAATTGCGTTCTTTATTACAAAATTCACCAAGAATTGCTGATAAGTTAGTTAACGGCAAGATTGAAGAAGTTAAGGTTGAAGACTTAAAAATTGGCGATATTGTGTTAATTAAGCCAGGTAGCCAAGTTCCAGTAGATGGAGAAATCATTAAAGGTAATTCTAGCTTTGACCAATCTTCTTTAACTGGTGAGTCAGTTCCAGTAGATAAAAAAATCGGCGATGATTTAATGTCAGGATCAATTAATGGGGATGCAGCTGTAGAAATGAAAGTTACTAAAGCTGCTAAAGATTCTGAATACCAATCAATTATCGCTTTAGTTAAGTCTTCTGAAGCAAAACCTGCTAAGTTCGTTAAAATGGCTGATCGTTATGCTGTACCATTCACTATTATTTCCTTAATCATTGGTATTGCTGCTATGATTACCTCAGCTGTAACTAATCCAGCTCTTGGCTGGCAAGCACACTTTTTACGTTTTGCTCAAGTTATGGTTGTTGCCTCTCCTTGTCCATTGTTAATTGCAGCACCAGTAGCAATGGTTTCAGGAATGAGCTCAATGTCAAGAAGCCACATTATTGTTAAATCTGGTACCACTCTTGAAAAGTTATCCCGTACCTTAACTTTTGCTTTTGATAAAACAGGAACCTTAACTGAAAATCAATTAGTTATTGATCAAGTTGTTTTACCAGAAAATAGTTCTATCTCAAAAGAAGAATTACAAAGCTTAGCTGCTAGTGTTGAACAACAATCCAGTCACGTTATTGCCACTTCATTAGTAAAAAGCACCGATAAAAACTTAATTAAACCAGTTACCAACTTGAAAGAAGCTACTGCTAAGGGTGTTAGCGGCGAAGTTGCTGGTAAGTTAGTTAAAGTTGGTAAACTTTCTTATGTTGATCCCGATCAAGAAAAAATTACTATTAATTCAACAGCTGTCTTTGTTTCAATCGACAACAAATTTGCTGGATATATTACTTTCCAAGATCAAATGAGAGAGAATACGCCAGAAACTATTAGCCGTTTACGTCGTCAAGGTATCAAACAAATCATGATGTTAACTGGTGACCGTGGAGCGGTAGCTGATAAGGTTGCTAAAGAAGCTGGTATTAAAGAAAGTGAAGTTCATGCAGACTTACTTCCTGCACAAAAAATTCAAGCAATTAGGGATGTTAAGCCCGATCTAAGACCTGTTGCCATGGTCGGAGATGGTGTTAACGATGCACCAAGTTTAATGGCTGCTGATGTTGGTATTGCCATGGGTGCTAAAGGAGCAACCGCTGCTAGCGAAAGTGCCGATGCTGTAATTATGGTTAATGACATTTCTAAAGTTAATGATGCAGTTGCAATTTCGAAACATACTATGAAGGTAGCTCATGTCGACATCATCACTGCAATTTGTATTGTTATCTTAATTGAATTAATTGCCTTTACTGGTATTATTCCAGCTTTCTGGGGCGCAATTTTACAAGAAGTAGTCGATTTAATTACTATTTTGCTTGCTCTTCTTGCTAAGACAAAACCAACTAACCCTAAACAAACGGGAATAGAAAAACAATAACTAATTTGCAACTAGCAATGTTTTTAGCTAAACTAATTTTTAGTTAAATATTTTTATTAGTGGTTGGGTTTTAAATAAAACTTTCAAGATTTGCTTATTTGGGTCAATAAGCGCTTGAAAGTTTTTTATTTTGTCACAAAGTTATAGAAAGCGGAGAAAAATGCACTTTTTAGGAGAATTAATCTTAATCCTGCTGGCAACCACGCTCTTAGGACAATTATTTTCACGTCTTAATATGCCAGCAGTTATTGGTCAATTATTATCAGGAATTTTATTAGGTCCAGCTATTTTAGGACTAGTCAAACCAAACGAAATTATTTCGCTTTTTTCAGAATTCGGAGTAATTTTATTAATGTTCTTAGCGGGTCTTGAAAGTGATTTGGATTTATTAAAAAAATACTTCAAATTAAGTTTCACAGTTGCTGGTATTGGTGTTATACTGCCTGTATTTTTTATGGGAATTGCTAGTTACTTGTTTGGGATGCAGTTCCTTGAGGCACTTTTCATTGGAATTGTTTTTGCCGCTACTAGTGTTTCTATTTCCGTTGTAGTTTTACAAGAAGCTAATCAAATTCATACCCGAGCTGGTACAGCTATTTTAGGAGCAGCAGTTGTTGATGATATTTTAGCAGTTATTGTTTTAAGTTTATTTACTACTTTTAGCCATGAAGGTGGAAAAAGTGGTTTAACGAATAACTTTTTCCTTAACTTACTTATTGAAGTAATATACTTCGTTGCCGTTTGGGTTATCTTCAAATTTATTGCGCCATATTTTATGAAGTTGGCTGAAAAAGTGGAAGTTGATTATGCAGTAGTTATTGGCTCCCTAGTTCTTGCTCTCTCCATGGCCTGGGCAGCAGATTTTGTAGGCTTAAGTGCTGTTGTTGGAGCATTCTTTGGTGGTCTAGCAATTAGACAAACTCCACAATATAAGGAAGTTCAGTCTTCTGTTAGTGCAATTGGTTACTCTATTTTTATTCCTGTTTTCTTTGTAAATATTGGACTATCCATGACATTTGCTAGCTTTATCAAAGATATCTGGTTCATTATTGTTATGACTATCCTAGCAGTATTATCAAAATTCTGGGCTGGTAAATATTCAAGTGAATT
The DNA here is from genome assembly GCF_002553805.1 of Lactobacillus sp. UMNPBX19. NCBI lineage: Bacteria > Bacillati > Bacillota > Bacilli > Lactobacillales > Lactobacillaceae > Lactobacillus > Lactobacillus sp. UMNPBX19. Next base: position 46,650 of record NZ_PCYR01000014.1, on the reverse strand, counting down.
ATTTGGTTTTACCAAGAATGAAGGAAATATTGTCGGAGCAGGGATGGTATCGCGTGGTGAAGTAGCGCTGATTGTAGCACAAATTGGAATTACTCATCACTTATTCCCAGAAGACATTTATTCAAGTTTGATTTTGGTAATTATTATCACTACAGTTCTTTCACCATTTATTTTGAACTACTATATTAAGCGTGAAGTAAAAAAGAACTAAAGCAAAAACGAATTAGCTGTGATTGTAGCTAATTCGTTTTTTTCATATTCTAATTTATTGAAATACTTCCTGTTGGAATATCTATATCTACTTTAATAAATTTAGAAAGTGAATAATCTTGATTAACCAATTTTTGATTAGCTATATTAAACATAGTTCATCCTCCAACTAATATAATTACAATAATGCCAATGCTAAATAATGTCTTTTTCCAATTCATCTAAATATAGTCCTTTAAGTCAAGTATTTCGTCATATTGCTTTAACTCATCTTCTTCATAGTGGTGAATTACTTCAATGAAAGTTAAATTTGAAGCTAGCAAATATTGATGAATTATATCAGAAGTTTTTTTATCAAGAGAAGCGTTAATCTCATCAAGTAATAGGACTGGTCTTTCCATTAAAATTGCTCTAGCTAATTCAATCCGTGCCAACTGTCCGCCTGATAATTTATCAGCTGCTTCCCCCAATTGATAATCAAAACCTTTTTCTTCAATTAATTCATTTAAGTCTAATTTATCGCAAACTTCCTCTACCTTTTCCCGGGAAATATCTTTTCCTAAGGTTAAATTAAACAATAAACTATCCGCAAAAATAACCGGTGCTTGGCTTGCATATGAGAATAAGTCTGGAAATGTACCAGCTTTTACTCTTTTATCATTTAATCTAATCGCTTCGGCTTGCCCATATTTTCCATATAACAAAAATTGCAATAAAGTCGACTTTCCCGCTCCAGATGGTCCAATGACAGCAATTTTCTTACCTGACTTGATGTTTAAGTCAATCCCAGTAGCTAATTGCTTGCCATCTCTCTTTAGGATCAAATTCTCTACTTGTAAGTCTTGTAAACTTACAGTTTTACTATTTTCTTGATCTGTTTCTTTATCTAAAAATCTATTAACCTTCTCAACTATCTTCTTAGTAGTAGATAACTTACTTCTGTCATCCAAGATAAATAAAATTGGATTTACAAATGAATTAGCTAATTGCACAATTGCAAATAAAGCTCCTAAGCTTGTTTGCCCTTTTACAACTAAATAAATTCCAAATAGAAATGGCATCAAAAACGTAATAATATTAGCAATAAAATTAATCCATGAGTTAGTATCAAGATTTAAAAGATTCATCTTACTCAATGTCTGTTCTAGCTTAGAAATTGCTTGTTTATTTTTAGCAACTGCCTGATTTTGACCATCATACAGATGTAGCGTTTCAACACCAGCTAAGAAGTTTTTAGTTTGATTAACATACTTACTATTAGCCCTAGTCCACTTTTCAGAAGATTCTTGAATCGGCTTTTGAAAAACATTAGAAACAATCATTGGAATAAAAGATCCAACTAGGAATAGTAATGTAAGTAACCAATTAACTGCTAAAGCATAGCCTAGTGCTAATACTAGTGAAAAAATCTGCATAATAATTTCAATTTGAGCATTAAAACGATTAGTTTCAAGTAGTTTAAAATCATTAGTTAAAAATCCTAAACTATCACTATTTTCATCTTTTGACTCTTCTAGCATCCCACCCAAAATATGTGTTCTTAAATAAGTGTTAGTTTCCTTAATCGTATTAGTTTTCAATCTGTTAAATACTAAACTTGCAATTAAAGTAACAACTAATGGTGCAATAACAATAATCAAAAATTGTGCAATTTTACCCCAATTCTTATTAGTAGCAATATTAGTTAGTGTTTGAACAACATTAGCCATAATAATATTTTGAAAACTAGCAATTAAGCCAAAGATGATCATCAATATGAATCTAAATTTATTTGAATACTTGAACAGCATCTTCTTCATCCCCTCATCGATTTAAACTTGTTGATAAGAGTATATGATGAGATTATACTTAAAAATAAATCTCTTGCAGATCTGCAAGTTAATTTTTGGAGAATGAAAAAATGTATGGTCATGAATTCAAAGAATTACGCTTAGAACAAGGTATTACACAAAAAGAAGTCTGCCGTGGAATCTGCTCTGAATCAAAACTATCACGCTGGGAAAATGATCAAGTCGAGGTTGAATTTAGTACGGCAATGAAATTATTAAATAGAATTCACATTACTAGCCATGAATTTATGGGTTGGTCTAAATTCTCACCACGGCCAGAAATAGATCCTGAACTTTCTGAAGCTATTGAAAAAGAAAATATCCCACTTCTCAAGCAAGTTACACAAAAACAACTAACCAAGTATCATAAAAATCATAATAAGTTTGATCTATTTATGACTGCTAATCTATGTAATCAACTTTTTATTATCGAACATAAAAATTACTTACCTCCTATTGACCAAAAAAAGCTTTTTGCGATTTTTTCAAAAGTCAATTTATGGAGTCAATACTATATTTCAGCGTTTGGCGCATCAATTTTTCTATTCAATCCTAAGCAAATTTATGGTAGTTCAATGCAAATAATTCGTAATATTGACCGCCTTAAAGAGGCTGAAACTAGTTTTAACTTAGAAATCATTATGGGAAGTTTATCAGATGGCATTTTACGGCTGATTTCACTTAATGAATTGTCTTATGCTCAGCGATTAGTTAAAGAACTTAAAAAAATTGAATTACCACAATATCTAATGTTTTTTACCCTAACCTTGACTTACTTGCAAAAGGCAATTGATTACATGAAAAATGGTGATGACAAACCAATACTTACATTAATTTCAGAAGTTTTAGATTTGGGATGCAGTGTCCAAGCAACTACCTACCTAGATATGTTTAAATATTTAAAAACGCAACGAAAAAAATACAATTTTTAACATAACGTCTACACTCATTTTTATTCGCTCCTAATATATAGTCACCATCATTTAATAGGCATAATAAAAAACGATCAAATTATCGTAGCAACAATCCAGACTATATTCGTAACTAATAATACCAGAGCTACTAGCCCTTTAAACAAGTTTTTTCTCCTTGTAACAGAATATCTATTAACTAAATATTCCATACTCGCACCAACAACTATGTTCATTAATACCATTACCATACGATAAGGAAAGCTTCCCCCCACCATGATGTTAAATTTAGTACTGCTAGTAGTGTAAAAGTTGTCGTTACACTGTAAGAATAACTGATTAATTTCACATTTTTCATAGGCTTTTCTTGACCTCTTTAAAAATAACGTACCAGAAATATAGATATGCTGAAATACACATGACTAAAATAGGAACCTTAATCAACAATGACCACTGCATTGTCATATTCATAATTGACACACGAATATTTGTTTTGAAAATAGCATCTACAAATAAAGGTAAAAAAGGAACTACTCCTAGTAATATCTTAAAAACTAATACTAATTTTTTCATAATATTATCCCTTTCAAAACAATTTATTTCTTGAACTGTCTAGCTACTGCAGTAATTACCGCAAGTGCGTTAACACAGACAAGAAATATAGTACCCATTAAGATTTCAGTATTCCAAAAGTCTTTAACTGCAGCTGCAGTGTGAACACCAAATAGCATAGTTCCAAAACTATAATAGGCAGAGTAAATTGTAATGAAAATTAATCCTACTACATTAATAGCCAGTAAGCTAAGTACCCATTTAATAAAATTCATTTCAACTACACTGCACTCCTTTCAGTTAATTATTTTGTTGAGACTAAGTATAAATTATAAAAGCGTGAAATAAAGAAAATGGGTGTATTTACCCAATATTACATTATTTATATTTATCCTTAAACTTTTGTAACTCTTCCCCATACTCAGGCATACCTACAAGACAAAAACTTTTTATTATAGTATCGCAATATTGCAACGCAGACTTATCTTGATTCTTTTTATATTGAATGAAATAAGTGAAAAAGGTCATAGCACTTTTATAAAAGAAAAGATCAGGATTAGTTGGAACCTTATTAGCAAAATCAATATAAAAATCAATATTCTCAAATTTATTTTCTTCGATAGAAAGGACTAAAACATTAATAGCTAAAGAAAATAGAGATTTTTTAACAAGCATAGATTCACGCACTTGATACTTTTCAATTATCTTTCTAACAATTGCTTCGTTATCAGCCGAACTATAGAAACGCATAGAATTGCAATACAGCATAAACTTAGTACTATTGAATTTTGGAATTTCAAAAATTTTCTTCTTAATCTCTTCTCTAATTTTTTGATCAGATTTATCCGGATTTAGTAATTCTAAAAGTCCATCAGCAATCAAATTTTGAATTTCTTTATCTTTTTCAGATAATTCACTCTCTGTAATCATTAATTTAACTTTTTTAGTTTATCTTTGTCTACGTGATAATATGCTTCTTCCATTATCTTTCTTTGAATTTGAATCTGACTTTGATAGTTTTGGTCTAAAGTTTCAATAAATTCTGTAGCATCAATTTGATTATATCTAAGCAGATTAATTAAGTTTTCCGCTGAAATTTGATGTACATTTCTTTCTACTTTTCCGTAGTAAGATCGATCAATTATATTACCTGCAAATTCTTGTAAAGTTTTATTTTGGTTAATACGGTATTACTTGAGGAGATCTCCTATTGTCATTTTTACCTTCACCCCTAATCAAAAATTTTTATCACTATTTTAATGAGATAGACAGAACCAAACAAGTACAAAATTTTCTGAGCAATTGCATTAACTAACCATTGCTGCATTTTAAGTGAAACAGTACTTACAACTGCAGCCAATAAAAAGTAAAACGATAAGATTATAAAAACAACAAAGAAAAAGGCCAAACACCTTACGTGCTTGACCCTACTTAAAAGAGGCTACATTAGCCTCTTTTTATGATCTTAATAAAAAGCAATGGTACAAATACCAAATTTCAACTATAAACACAATTACTAGATAACCATACCAATCGAAATTCACATCATGATTGCCAAATTGAGTTAAACAAACAAAACTAGAAACAAAATTCCGATTAAGCAATAAGCAAATGGAAAACCATATTTAATAATGTGCTGCCTAACTAGTAAACATAAAATGAATCCAATAATCGCTAAACTTAGAAACACCCAAAACATACAGTAAACCACCTACGTTTTAGTGATTTGCTCCTTCAACCGCCTCAATATCGCCCTTACCATCACGGTCAACAATAGCGCTAAGAGCTGCAGTTAATCCTTTAACAATGTCATCAAGCGCCATTGATGGAGTATTAGGACGATTTACAACTTGTTCTGGTAAGAATGGAATATGAATAAATCCTGCCTTAATGTTAGGAAATTCCTTATCTCTCATATATTGGACTTGATACATAATATGATTACATACATAAGTACCAGCAGTATTTGAAACGCTAGCTGGTAGGCCCGCATCCCTAATTGCTTTTGCTTCTGCCTTAATTGGCAATTGTGTAAAGTAGGCAGTTTCTCCATCTTCATGAATTGGTTCGCCTAGTGGCTGGTAGCCTTCATTATCAGGAATACGGCCATCATTAATATTAATTGCAACACGTTCAGGAGTTAATCCAGAACGACCACCAGCTTGTCCAACATTTAAAACATAGTCTGGATTTTCTTTTTCAATTGCCTTTCTAACAACTTCAGCTGACTTATTAAAGACAGTTGGAATTTCCAATTTAATAATTTCAGCCCCATTAATTTCATCAGGTAATCTTTTAACTGCTTCAATTGCAGGATTAATTTTATCTCCGCCAAATGGATCAAATCCTGTTACTAAAATTTTCATAATATTATCCTTTCAAAATTAAAATGCCAAAAAGTACATCAAACCAATTTGAATAATCAACAAAATAACTGCTACTGGTGCTTGCTGCTTAATAACGCCCATCTGATCTTTCATTTCTAAAAGAGCTACTGGCAAGGTATTAAAGTTAGCGGCCATTGGTGTTACCAACGTTCCGCAGTATCCTGCCGTCATGCCAATTGCCGCAACAACTACTGGATTGGCTCCTTGAGCAATTACAAATGGAATACCAATTGCTGCTGTAATTACGGCAAAGGCTGCAAAGGCGTTACCCATAATATAAGTAAAAAGCGCCATTGCAATACAGTATAACGCTACTCCTAAGAAATGATTTCCAGCTGGAAAAACATGACTAATCATATTAGCAGTTAGTTTGCCAACACCGCAAGTAGTAAAGACTACTCCAAGCATAGCTAATAGTTGCGGCAAAACGCCAGGTGAACCAACGCTACGTACCATTCTTTGCGAATCTTTAAAGACTTGCTTAGTCGGAGCTTTAGTTAAAATAATTGCCAGGATCAATGAAACAACGGCACCAATACCGATTCCAACTTGACCACCAAGTGGCGTAAACTGAGCAATCAAAATAGAAGTTAATGCTAAAACTATACTTGGTAAAAATACTTTTGCCCCTAAACGCTTTGCACCCTCTTGCGCGGTTTTGGGATCTAACTTAGGTAAGCTACCAACTTGAATCTGTTTAAACAAAGCTAAAATTCCAATTATTAAAACCATTGCACCTGATACAACTGCTGGAATCCAATCTCCAAAGGCAAAAATAATTGCCAAGAAGAACCAAAAAACAGTTGTTCCAATTCTCGCCTTATTTGTCTTATCGCGCAAGGTTTCAATTCCAGCAACTGCCATACATAACCCAATCAATGCATAAAGAATGGCAAGTAAAAAGTTAATTGTATTTTGCATAATTATTTACCCTCCCATTTCTTCATTTGACGGTCAAAATAAAGATTGTAAGCAAAGACTAAAATAAAAGTAATGATAGCAATTGGAATAGTATTAAGCACAATTCCAACAGGATCAACTTTATAGCCCAGTGATTTCATAGTTGAAGAAATCAAAAGTACTCCACCAGAAGCCACAAACAAGTTTTGAGCAAAGAAGTTACCAAAGTTGTCAACTGCCGCACTGCGTCCCTTAATTAAATCGATTTCGGATTCAGTCAATTTCTTATTATCTTGATCTTCAGCAGCCGCAATTACCATTGGTGCAATTAATGGACGAACGAATTGTACTTGTCCTTGTAAAGAAATCCCAAAAACACCAGCTAATTCACGAATTAATAAATAGATGTTTAAAATCTTACCTGCAGTTAACTTTTTAAGTTTTTTAATTGCATTAACCGCATAATCTCTTAATCCATGTGATTCTACTAGCCCAATCATTGGCAAGGTTAGGAAAAACAAACTTACCATTCGATTTTCCACAAAACTTTTCCCAATTACTTCCAGCAATTTAACAAAATCCATCCCAGAGAAAAGTCCTGTTACAATTGCTGCAATGACTACAACTGCAGTCGTATCCCACTTTAAGATAAAGCCGACCACAATTATCAATATTCCTAACAGCTTTAAATATTCCATACTACCTATTCCTTAAATAAAAAATAAAAAAATACTATAAAAATATTATACAAAATGCAATAAAAAAATACGACAGAAAAAACCATTCGTATTTCAATTTCTATTCAAATTAGTTAATCAACAAATAAGTAGCTGCCCCATCTTACTGGTTCTTCAACAGTGGGTAACAATAAGAAAATAACTGCAATAATCCAGCCAAATAGAATAATAATTAACCATAGCCACCAACCACTATAGTTCGCATCATGTAGTCTTCTTACTGCATAGCCCAAAAGACCTAATTTTATCCAAACTAGTAAGATGAATAAAATTAATTCAATTAGCCAAGTTAAAAATGTAATATGTGATACAGCCCACGTCACATTATTTGGAGTAACAGAGAAAATTCCACTAGTACATAATGCTAGTATTGAAGCTATTCCAATTACAATTGTTAATAAGAACTGAATAACAAATGCAACCCAAAAGGCTTTTCGAGTACTACGCGCTGCCCAAGTGAACGGATAGAGAAATAATCCTTTAAAAATTTCCCCAACTGATGGATCTGGAATATCACTTTCTGGTGCATGATATTCTTGTTCATAATAAGGTTTCTCAGACATAAAATTTACCTCATACTAATTTTTAATTATTTTCTGCTTTCGTAATTAGTTTATCAAAATTTTGATCCTGATGTTTTTTAGCTAGATCAGGTGTCTTCCAGTAAACTTGATCCGTTAATTTTCCTTGACCACTAGCTAAAATAACTACCGGATGACGGTCCAAGATTGTATAACCATAAGACGCTTGGTGTTCATCTTTAGCTGTCCAACCAATTAACGTAATATAATTGACCCCTTTTAAAGCTTCAGTATTATTAAAGCCTTTAACCCAAGTATGAGTATCGTTCAGATAGTCATCAGAAAATTGATGATGCTTTTCAAAATATTCTTTATCTGGGATATGAATCTCATATTGATGATCTTCCGTTGTGAGCGTATAAGAACCAAATTCAATTTCTCTTAATTGATTATTATCTTTACTATATGTACGACTATTTTTATCCATACTGTACCACTTACCTTGTAATTTTGTAGGAACAGTATACAACCCTTTATCGCCAGCAATATTTTTAGTCTTTACTCGTTGTCTTTCTTTCGTCCACTACCTTAACATTTTTAACGATCTTATTAACCTTACTGCCATCATTATGCTTGTTAAGGTATTTAATCATCATTTTAATGTCAGATGAACCAATTTCCTTATTTTTGTGATAGAAGAAAATTGGTGGATCATTCTTTGTGTAATAGAAATATTTACAACTGTAGCGATTTCGTATGCAATATCACTACTATTTTTCATGTATGAAAAATTTTTTCGATTATGAAGTTTTACGACTACAGAATTGTTTTGTGCTTGCTTAAAAGTCTTCTTCCAAATATCAGGATACTTTTCACCAGCATAAGCAATTGTAATTGCAGTTTGCTTCTTAGTAGTCAAATTATTTGTTGTAATTTTACTGCTTTTCTTAACTGTTGTCGTTTTTTCATTTGAAGAACTAGAATTGTTATTTTGCGCATTGCTGCATGCCGTTAGCATTGTACAGCTTAACAAACTAATTAAGCCAATTGATATAATCTTTTTCATCATTAATCCCTCCAAAAAATTTTCTCTCAAGTTTATTAAAGAACTCTGTTATTTATTACCCAAGCAATATAGCCCTAATTATTAGCGTTTATTTTTCTTCTTTTTTATACTAAACATGTATCAAAAGAAAGGGGATCAAAATGCTAAATAATATTCATACTTTCTTTAACGCCTTTGGAGCAACAGTTATTGTTCCTATTATGATCTTTATTATTGCTTTATTTCTAAAAGTAAAGCCAAAAAAAGCAATGATGTGTGGATTTTATGCGGGAGTAGGGTTAACAGGATTTTCTTGGATTATTAATGAATTTACCCCAATAGTTACTAAGATCGTTCGTCAAATGGTTAATAATACTGGCATCAAATTACCCGTTGTCGATATCGGCTGGCAGGCTGGTTCTCTTGCGAGTTTTGGTTCTCCAGTTGGTCTTACTTTTTTTGTATTTGGCTTGATAGCTGAATTTATTTTATTTGCTGTTGGAGTAACCAAGGTATTCATGCCATCTAATCTTTGGAATAATTTTGGTTTCATGATTTGGGGAACCCTTGCTTTCTATGTAACTCATAATTGGTGGATTTCACTAGGCTTATCCTTTTTTATGCTTCTTTACACTTTATTATTAGCTGAAGTTCAGGCTGATCGCTGGTCAAGTTATTACAAAATTGAAAATACTACTGTCTGTGCCGCACAAAACATTGTTCAAACGGTCCCTGCTATTCTTCTAGATCCTCTGTGGAATCTGCTTGGCTTTAATAAGGCAAATTTGACACCAGTAGCTTTCAAAAATAAATTTGGCGTCTTTGGCGAACCAACTACATTAGGGGCTATTTTAGGAATAGTAATCGGTGTTTTAGGCAATATTAAAGATCTAACCACCATTAAAGCATGGGGACAAATTCTACAGTTTGCCGTTCAACTGTCAGCTGTTATGACAATCTTTCCTTTAGTTACTAATGTATTCAGTAAGGCTTTTACTCCTCTAGCTAAGCAAATTGATAAAGAGAGGAAACAAAGTAAGAATCAAAAAGCTGAAGCAGATCCTGTTCACGATAAAAAACGTTGGTTCCTAGCAGTCGATGACGGTGTAGGTTATGGCGAGTCCGCCACGATTATTTCAGGAATTATCTTAATCCCAATTATGGTTGTTATTGCCTTTCTTTTACCAGGAAACAAAACTCTTCCTGTCGTTGATTTAATTTCACTTCCATTTATGGTTGAATCAATTGTTGCTATTACTGATGGTAATATCTTAAAGGTTATTGCAAACGGTATTGTATGGTTTAGCTTAGGCTTATATGCGGCTAGCTGGCTAGGTTCAATTTATACTGGAGCTATTTCTCAGTATGGTGCGACAATTCCAGCTGGTATTGTATTAGTTACTAGCTTTAACTTAATGGCTCGTCCCCTTAACGCGTTAGTTTTTGCAGCTTTTATTTCACAGAATCCTCTTTGGATTAGTCTATGTATTATTGTTTATTTGGCTTTGTTATTCATTTTAAGAAAATACCGTCCTCAAATTTGGACTTACTTAAACAAAATGGCCAATAAAAATGTTCATGCTAACCAAGACCTTAAGCCATCCCCTAAAGACTGAATTTGTTACAATAAGTATAAATAATCTGACAAAAGGACGTGAATATTGATGACAAAATTTAGTTGGAAAAATGTATTAATTGCTGGTACTGCTGCTGGCATTATTTCTGGATTAGTTAAATTGGGCTGGGAAAATATCCTTCCTCCAAGAACGCCAGAGAGAAATAAAACTAATCCTCCGCAAAAATTGTTGGAGCAAATGGGCGTGCCTACAAAATTAACTCATGCAACTTATACTTATTCTGGTGAAAAATTACCATGGGTCAGCTATTTAGTTCACTTTGGCTTTTCTATTTCTTTTGCAACCGCTCATGCAGCTTTACTAGAAAAGAAAGTTAAATGGCTAACTGTAGATCAAGGTGTTCCTTTTGGGTTAGCAGTTTGGATTGCCTTTCACCTAGTTATCATGCCATTAATGAAGACTGTTCCTTCTCCTAAGGACCAACCACTAGAGGAACATATTTCAGAAGCACTAGGTCATATTGCCTGGATGTGGACTAATAATGAAATTGCCGAGATAGTTTTGAAACAATTGGGGCAAATAAAAAAAGAGCGTTAGAGCTCTTTTTCTTTTACTATAAAATTGACAGAAGATTGTTTAGCATGTGGATTAAAATCGAATATCTAATATCTTTTGTTTCCACATATGTCCATGCCAGAATCATTCCCATAACCCAGTATAAATAAATAAACTTACTAAACATTGGGTCATGCCCATAAGCAAAAACAAAGCCACTTGCCACAATTCCAACCCACTTATTTAAAGTATTATCTGCTGGAAAAAAAGTGTTGAAGAACAGTGCTCTGAAGATGAACTCTTCACAGATTGGTCCTACAACAATTAGCAAGATATTAAACATTGGCGATGCTACTTTTCTAACCTCATCAAGCTCTGCTTGATTCTGAGAAACAGTATTTCCACCAACCAATTTAATATAAGCAACTTGAAAAATTACAAGAGCAAAGAAAGCAGCTACTGAAATAATGACTCTTCTGGCATCCCAGTGAGGTTTAGCATTAAAGAACCAATCATTTTCTTGCTTTAATTCTCGTTTGTAAATCCAATACATCCAATAAATTACTGCAACAGTTAAAACTGCTAAAATAACTGCGAATAACAAGTTTACCTTTTTTTGCGCATAACCTAATTGCAAAAGTGTATATAATACAAAAGCAATAATTACTGTTGCTAAATTCCCTAAAAAGCGTAAAAAAGTCTTCATCCGAACACTTCCTCTAATTGAAATTATCTATTTCTTTTAATTATAGTTATTTATTAAAAAGACATAAGGACATTTAATCATGCAATCACAACTCATGCAATCTCTGCATCAATTTTTTAACTTTATTGTTCATAATCAAGTAACGATTACCTCTTTGATTATGTTTGTATTTTTTATTTTATTTTTACTTTCATGGTTGATTGAACCACGTCGTTTAATCAATGGCCTTATCTTCACAATATTTGGGATTAGTTTTTTAGTGTGGGCAGCCATTTTAATTATTTCACAACATAATGCTTTACTAACCACCTCATTTTCTTTTCTTGCTTTAGCTATCCTATTTGGAATCTTTTTCTTAGTAACCTTTTCTTGGATTTTCTTTCTCTGGAATGCCTATTTTGTCTGGAAATATGAAAGACATTCTCTGCCAAATCTTTTAACTTTGATTATTGGTTTATTTTTAGTAGGAATATGGACTTTAAATAGATTAGGTGTATTTCACCGCCTACCGGACTGGCTTCATTCTCTAGTTGCTGGAGCAACTTTGATTTCCTTTTATCTTCTATTTGTAATGTATAACTTTTTACTCAATTTAGTTTTGTATCAAATTACTCCCCGTCGCTACAAGCAAGATTACCTAATTGTTCTCGGCGCAGGATTAATTGATGGAAAGAAAGTATCACGCCTGTTAGGTGCACGAATTGACCAAGCTATTGCTTTTTCTAATAAACAATATGATAAAGGACATAAACGTCCAAAACTAATTATGTCAGGTGGACAAGGAAAAGACGAGGATCTCTCTGAAGCAGCCGCTATGAAAGATTACGCCGTTAAACATGGCTATGACCCTAACTTGATTCTATTAGAAGATAAATCAACTAATACCTATCAAAACATGCTCTACTCTAAAAAAGTAGCAATCAGTGATTGGGGAAATTCAAAATTTAAAGCTAAGTTTTTCACTAATAACTATCATCTTTTTAGAGCGGGCCTTTATGCAAAAATGGCTCATTTAAAGGCCAATGGTGTCGGAGCAACTACACGTTTTTATTTCTTACCTAATGCTACAATTCGTGAATTTGCTGGGGTCTTTATCATGCATAAGAAACGCCATTTTGTTATCATTGGTTTAATTGCAATTTTATTTATAATCCAAGCAATTTTTGCCGTATTAGGCTGGGGCAAATACATAATTGCTTAGAAAGGAAAAAATATGCTACAACTCTTACACTTAAAAAAGACCTATCACGTAGGTGATACTGTCACACATGCATTAGATGACGTTACGATTAATTTCCGTAACAGTGAATTCGTTGCTATCTTAGGTCCTAGTGGGTCTGGTAAGACGACGCTTTTAAATGTAATTGGTGGATTAGATCATTACGATTCTGGAGACATTATCATCAATGGTAAGTCGACGAAAAATTTCTCTCAAACTGACTGGGATGCTTACCGCAATAATTCGGTCGGCTTTATTTTTCAAAGTTATAATCTCATTTCTCACCTTTCTATTATTGAAAATGTAGAGCTTGGCATGACCCTCTCAGGCGTAAGTAGTAATGAACGTCACGAAAAGGCCATTGCTGCGCTAAAGCGTGTTGGGCTAGGCGACCATTTAAAGAAACGTCCTAATCAATTATCCGGCGGACAAATGCAACGAGTCGCTATTGCCCGGGCAATAGCTAATGATCCCGATATTCTTCTATGTGACGAACCAACAGGAGCTTTAGATACTAAAACCAGTGAAAGTATTATGGAGCTAATCAAGGAACTCAGCCACGATAAATTAGTCATCATGGTTACACATAATCCTGAACTGGCTGAAGAATATGCAAGTAGAATTGTCCATTTCCAGGATGGAAAAATTCTTAGTGATTCAAATGCCTTTGAGCCTAAAAAAGAAGTAAAGGATACTTTTAAACTCAAAAAGACAAAAATGTCTTACTGGAATGCTCTAAAACTTAGTTTTACTAACATTATGACTAAGAAAGGTAGAACTTTTTTAACTGCCTTTGCTTCAAGTATCGGAATTATTGGTATTGCTATTGTTTTAGCTTTATCACATGGTTTTCAAAAACAAATTAATGAAACGCAAAGTAAAACACTAGCCAAATTCCCGATTTCTATTTCTCAAACGGCAACAGATATGAACGCCGCTACAAGCCGAACTGAATCTGACAAAAATGTCAAAAATAAGGGCTATCTCGTTGCCGCAAAACCAGACAATGAGAAAAATACACATGAAAATAAGATTACTCAGTCTTATATCAATTATGTTAAGAAAATTAATCCTTCATATGCTAACAACATCTCCTTTATTCGAGGAACCCAGCTTAATCTTTTAACTAATGATAATGGCAAAATTAAGCATGTAGAATTTTCTAATGTTAACAACTCTGGTTCTGCTATTGCTAGTGCTCAACTTCAAGGTATGAATAGTGTAGGGATTAACACAAGTGTCTTTCCTAAAACGCTTGATTCAAAGCAAGGAACTTTTTTAAAGGATAATTACCAACTACTTGCTGGTTCCTGGCCTACGTCAAATAACGAAGTAGTTCTTGTGTTAAATAATAAAAATCAAGCCAATATTAATGCACTTAAGAATTTAGGGATTTCAATTAAAGATGGTCAAAAAATTGATCTAAACAAAATTGTCGGCCGTACTTTTAAGGTAATTAGTAACAACAATTACTATCAAGAATTGCCTACTGGAAATTTTGTTCCACAAAAAGCTTCTAAATCAATGTATGATTCTAGCAACTTAACCTTAAAATTAAGTGCCGTTATTCGTGGTAAAAATAATAGTCAAATGGCCCTTCTAGATAACGGTATTGCTTACAGTGATGGTTTAACTCAAGAAATTATTAAGCAAAATGAAAATTCGAATATTGTTAAGGCGCAAAAGAATAGTACTACCAATGTAATGACCAACCAGCCAATGAACCAAACTCAAAAAGATCAATTTATTGCATCTCTTGGTGGCTCTAGCATCCCTAGCGGTATTCTTATCTATCCAAATTCATTTAAGTCTAAAGATAAAGTTCTCGATTACTTAGACAAATATAATAAAGGTAAAGCTAAAAAAGATCAGGTTATCTATACTGATATGTCAGGCACGGTCACTAAGTTAACTGGTGGTCTGCTTGACGGAATTACTGACGTTTTAGTTGCTTTTGCTGCTATTTCTTTAGTTACTTCCATGATTATGATTGGTATTTTAACTTATACTTCTGTTTTAGAGCGTACAAAAGAAATTGGTGTGCTTAAAGCTTTAGGTGCTAGAAAACGCGATATTACCCGTGTCTTTGATGCTGAAACCTTTATTCTTGGCCTCTTTTCTGGTATTTTAGGTATCTTGATTGCATACTTATGCACTTTTCCAATCAATGCAGTATTATACGCAATTACTAATATGAGTAACGTTGCACAACTCGACCCAATGCAAGCCTTAATTTTAGTAATTATTAGTACTGTTTTAACAATGCTTGGTGGTCACATACCAGCTCGAATGGCTGCTAAAAAGGACGCCGCAATTGCTTTAAGAAGTGAATAGATCTATAAGGATTTCAACATTGAAATCATTATTTTTTTTTGCTCTAAACTTACCTAGAAAAAGTTATGAACTTATTCTTATATTTTATTGAAAACGGCATCAATAAAGTATATGCTTGAGGCAACGGATGTTATATATGTGGAAATAGAAATAGGTGAATGAAAATGCTATCGGGTGTAACAATGTTAGATCTTGCCCGCTTCCAATTCGCAATGACTACAGTCTTCCACTTCTTCTTTGTTCCCTTCTCCATTGGGATGGGATTCATTGTATCAATCATGGAAACACTCTACGTCGTTAAAAAGGACGAAGTATATAAAAAGATGGCTCAATTCTGGGGAAAGATTTATCTATTGAGCTTTGCTGTCGGGGTAGTTACAGGAATTATTCAGGAATTTCAATTCGGAATGAACTGGTCTGACTACTCTCGTTTCATGGGTGATATTTTTGGTGCTCCATTGGCCATTGAAGCTTTGTTAGCTTTCTTTATGGAATCTACCTTCATTGGTTTATGGATGTTTACATGGAACAAGTTTAAGCCAGCCTTGCACTGTGCCTTAGTTTGGATCTCTTTTATCGGTTCAATGCTGAGTGCAATTTGGATTTTAGCCGCTAATGCCTTTATGCAGCATCCAGTTGGCTATGTCATTAAAAATGGTAAGGCGCAAATGGCTAGTTTTTGGGCTTTAATTGCCAACGAACAACTATGGGCTAGTTTTCCACACGTAGTAATCGGTGCTATTGTTACAGCTTCATTTGTCGTAATTGGGATGGCTGCTTTTGGCTTACTTAGAAAACGGGATGTTAACTTCCATAAAAAGTCCATGCGTATCGCTCTTTGGGTTGCCTTATTTGCTTCAATTGCTGAAATTGGTGCTGGTGACTATCAAACTCAAGTTGAAATTCACGAACAACCAATGAAGTTTGCAGCAACTGAAGGTGTTTATGAAACAACAGGCGATCACGCTCCATGGGATATAGTTGCTAATTTAAATACTAAAGAACATAAAAATGAAGGTGCAATTTCTATTCCTGATGTTCTAACCATTCTTACTTATCACAGTACTAGTGGTTCCATTAAAGGAATGAATCAAATCAATAAAGAATTGCATGCAAAATACGATAAAAAGTTTGGCAAAGACATGAGCTATTATGTTCCGGTTAAGACCTTATTCTATAGCTTTAGAATCATGGCTGGTTTTGGTGCCCTATTTGCTTTGCTTGCAATTTTAGGTTTAATTTGGACTCGTCCAAAGAAGAATACAATTGAAAACAAACGCTGGTTCTTATGGATTTTAGGTATTTCAACCTTCCTTCCATTTATCGCTAATACTTGTGGTTGGTTCATTACAGAACTTGGTCGTTTCCCATGGACAGTCTATGGTCTATTTACAATTGCAGATTCAATTTCTGCAAGTACAACCACCGGTGAGCTCTGGTTCACAAATATTATGTACTTCCTAATCTTCTCAACTCTTGGCGGAGTGATGGTCTATTACTGTAAACGTCAACTTGATATGGGTGTAGCTGGTGCACTTGAAAGGGGTGCATACTAATGATCGATGGAATTGATTTTTTACAGTTGCTTTGGTTCCTATTAATTGGCCTTCTTTTCATGATCTTCTACTTTACTGAAGGTTTTGACTATGGTGTAGGAATGGCAACACAGTTTTTAGCAAAAAATGATCAAGAAAAACATGTAATGATGGAAGCCATTGGACCACACTGGGATGGAAATGAAGTATGGCTTATCACAGCCGGTGGTGCCATGTTTGCGTCATTCTCTGATTGGTATGCAAGTCTATTTAGTGGATATTACATCTTACTATTCTTTACCTTATTTGCTCTAATTATCAGAGGAGTATCCTTTGAATTTTCTGCTCATGCCGAAACTGAGCACGGATTTAGAATCTGGACTAGTGCCCTATTTGGGGGTAGTTTATTAGCTCCATTTTTCCTTACAATGATGTTCGGTAGCCTAATTCAAGGTGTTCCAATCGATTCTCAAGGAAATATGAGTTTAAGTTTTTGGAATATTGTTAATCCATTATCAGTAGTTGCAGGAGTAGCAGGAGGGCTCCTTTGCTTAATTCATGGAATTAACTTCTTAAGATTAAGAATTGATGACCCAGAATTAAGTAAGCGTGCTGCTAACTTAAACGAGAAGCTTTATCTTGTAGCTTATTTAGGAGAAATTGTCTTTGCTTTATTGATTTTCTTCCAAACTGATTTCTTTAAGTTAAGACCAATCTCTTCAACAATTATTACTTTACTTATTGTTGTTCTAACTGCTTGGTCTGATATTGCCTTAATTAAAAATAAGCAAGGAACAGCTTTCGTAACGAGTGGATTAACTTTAGTAGCTGTTGTTGGACTTTTATTCAACGGACTCTTCCCTCGCGTATTAATCGCCACTGATCCAGCCCACTCACTTTTAATTAAAAATGCAGCCAACTCTAAATTAACACTTGAGGTAATGACAATTGTTGCTCTAATCCTTTTGCCAATCGCCTTAGCTTATATCATCTGGTCATACGTAGTCTTTAGACACCGGATTAAGGTAAATCAAAACGCCTAATCTAGAACAGGAATAAAAATGATTGATAAACGACTTTTTAAATTACCAAAAGCCAAAATCATGCTCGCAATGCTTGCAGGACTAATGTTCTTGCAAGCATTTGCTATTTTAGGCCAAGGTATTTTCCTTGCTCGAGCAATTGTCGGCTCTTGGAAACGACAGTCTTTTGCTAATATTGCAGAAGATGTTTTAACTTTTTTGATCTTCTATTTATTAAGACAAGGAATTAACTGGTTTCAAAAATGGTATATGAATCGTTATGCAAATCAGACAACTGCTCTTTTACGTCAACAATTACTTAATAAAACCTATGATGGTGGAATTGCATTAGTCTCAAGAATTGGAACAGGAAACTTAGTTTCTACTCTTTTAGATGGAATGGACGAAATTTCCAATTATCTGTCGCTAATTTTTCCAAAATTAATTGCCCTCGCAATTGTTCCATGGGTGATTTTAATTTATATCTTTACTCTAAATGCCCTTTCTGGATGGATTTTACTCTTAGTTTTTCCTTTACTGATCTTATTTATGATTATTTTAGGAACTGCTGCTCAAAGTAAAGCTAGTAAACAATATGCTGGATATATTAAATTGCAAAACCACTTTGTTGATGCTTTACGGGGGTTAAGCACCTTAAAAGTTTTAGGTCTTGCTAAAAAATATGGAAATATTGTTTATAAAAATAGTGAAAACTACCGTAAAAAGACAATGGGTGTCTTAAGAGTAGCAATCCTATCCACCTTTACGCTAGACTTCTTTACCACATTATCCATTGCAATTATTGCCATGTTTCTTGGAATTGGCTTAATCAATGGCAACTTGATTCTTTATCCTTCATTAGTGATTTTAATTTTGTCACCAGAATACTTTTTACCAATTCGGGATTTTGGTAATGATTTCCATGCAACTTTAAATGGTAAAAATGCTCTAGGACAAATTTTTGATATTCTAGCTTTTCCAACCACTCCCCAAGAAGATCAGTTATCTAGTTTCACGTGGAACAAAGATAGTGTCTTTATAGCTAATGATGTTTCTTTTAACTATAGTCATATTGATCAAGATCATTTTAGTGTTAATAAAAATGCAAAAATGAGCGCCGTAGTAAAAAAAGAACAAACAAGTGCCGATAAGACTCATACAGCTGATGAGTTACGTAATGTTAATCTAAAGCTTACAGGATTTCAAAAAGTTGGCATTATTGGCCCAACAGGTGCTGGAAAAACAACATTAATGAGAATTTTAGCTGGCTTTCTTACTCCCCATCTTAAAGAAGATAATTTTACAATTAATGGGCAAAATCTTGCCCAACTCAATCAAAAGAATTGGCAAAATCAAATTACATATATTCCACAAGATCCTTTCATGTTCGCAACTAGCATTAAAGAAAATCTAACTTTTTATAATCCAAATGCTAGTCAAACAGAAATTGATGCTGCGTTAAAAGCAACTGATTTGAATAATTTTGTTGCTAGTTTAAAAGATGGTTTAAACACTAGAATCGGTGAAAATGGACGCGGCATTTCTGGCGGACAAAAACAACGCATTGCATTAGCCCGTGCTTTCCTAGCAAAAGATCGAAAGATATTATTTTTCGACGAACCAACTGCTCACCTGGATATTGAAACTGAGTATGAATTAAAGGAGCCGATGAAGAAATTAATGGAAAATCATTTAGTCTTCTTTACGACACACCGCTTGCACTGGCTAAATGATATGGATTGGTGCCTAGTCATTGAAAATGGAGAAATTGTAGAACAAGGTGCTCCTAGTGACTTAGCTAAAAACGGAACTTTATTCAAAAAACTTACTCACCCATTGAAAGAAGATCTACTATGATGAACAAAAAATTTTCTTGGAAACATGAACATTGGGTTAAACCTTACCTTGCAAAATATAAGTGGAATTTTCTCTTAGCGATTTTTCTTGGCATCGTTATGTTCTTTTGTGGTGGTGCGCTTATGTTTTATGCGGGCTATACAATTGACAAAGCAGCAACACGTCCAGAAAACATCTTAATGATTTATGTCCCAATCGTCTTAATGCGTGCTGTCGGAATTGGACGACCTTTATTTAGATATTTAGAGCGTTTAGTTTCTCATAATTGGATTTTACGGGTCACAAGTTCTCTAAGGAGAAGACTTTTTTATATCGCTGAAAAAAATACTTCAGCAGTCGGCTCAGCTTTTCAGACAGGAAGTATTCTTTCTCTCCTAACTGATGATATTGGACACTTACAAAATCTTTATTTGAGAACCATCTTTCCAGCCATTCTAAGTTACCTAGCAGGATTTATTGTTGTAATTTTGCTTGGCTTATTTTCATGGCCATTAGCGGGTATTATAGCAATTTTATTGATTATGGAACTTATTCTCGTTCCATTCTTCTCACTTCTAAAACAAGCTAGTGTACGCAGTAAGGAAAAGAAAGAGAAAACACAGCTTTATACAGAATTTACTGATCAAGTTTTAGGTGCTGGCGACTGGAAAATTTCTGGTCGCAAGGATGCATTTTTCAATCAAACTAAAGCCACTTTAAAGTCTTTAGGAAAGCATGAAAAAAAATCCGGCAAGTTTGATTGGGCACGTGATTTTGTTCTTGAGTTTATCTTCGGTTTAATGGCTGTTGCTATTCTTTATTTCACTAACAAGAACCTCACCTATAATCAAGAAGCAGCAAATTACGTTGGTGCTGTTGTTTTAGCCTTGTTCCCTCTATCTGATGCTTTCATTCCCGTTGGACAAGGTATTGAGGAATGGCACACATATAGCGATTCAGTAAAGCATTTAAATGGATTAACAGTACCTGAAAACCATTTACCTCATCAAGAATATCTTGACCCAGTTTTTGTAGGAACTTTAAAAGCTACTGATATTTCATTCACTTATCCAGGAGAAGATTATCCAATTATTCAAAATTTCTCTCTCACATTAAAAAGAGGTCAAAAAGCTGCTTTAATTGGACCATCTGGGGCTGGAAAAAGTACTATCCTACAATTAATTCTTGGAGATTTAAAGCCAAATACAGGTACTGTCACCTTGGATAAGATTAATATTTTGTCCTTACAAAAAGAGCGTTCAAAATTATTCTCTGTGCTGAACCAGGAGCCATTTTTATTCAATACTACTATCTATGAAAATCTTAAAATGGCTAATCCAGATGCCACTGCTGACCAAATGATGGAAATTTTAGAAAAAGTACAGCTAGCTGATTTCATTAATTCCCTTCCTAAAAAACTGGATACAGAAGTCGCAGAAGCTGGCGCACGTTTTTCTGGTGGTCAAAAGGAACGTTTAGCATTAGCACGTGTACTTTTACAAGATACCCCAATTGTCCTCTTAGATGAACCAACAGTGGGCCTAGATCCGCTCACAGAACAAAAATTATTAGATTTAGTATTTGATGTTTTAAAGAAAAAGACAGTAGTTTGGGTAACTCACCACTTACAAGGTGTAAAATATATGAACGAAGTTCTCTTCTTTAAAGATGGAAAAGTGACCATGCAGGGCAATCCTTACGAATTATTTGAACACAATGAGCATTTTCATCAACTTTATTTAATGGATCAAGGACTAATTTAAAAATAGAAAGAAGTTTATTATGTCTGCTGAAGCAAAGCAAGGCTACTATGAATTAGTTGAACCACGTACCCTATTTAACTCCATAATTCCTGTCCTATTAGGAATCATGTACACAGAATATAATTTTCAGTTGTTTAGAATTTTTCCAACAATTGAAATGTGTATCGCTACAATTGTTCTACAGATTTTTATGAATGTAAATGATGGTTATTGGGATTATAAGCGTGAAAAAGCTGCTAAAACTGGCGATCATAAAAAGAATCCAATTGGGAAGTATCATCTTAATCCCAAAAATGTTTTAGTTCTTATTTGGATTTTATTTATTATTTCAGCCACCTGTGCTTTTATGATTGGTTTTCAAACTAATTTATATATTTGGATTCTAGGAATTATTTGTTACGCAATTGCTCTTTCCTATTCAACTGGATCACATACAATTTCTGCCGGGCCTTTTGGAGAAATAGCTGCTTGTTTTGCAATGGGATTTGGAATTTTTCTAATCATGGTCTATATTAACGTTTATCCCCATGTGCCATTTAACTGGAATTTTGTTTGGCCAATTATCCTTGCTGCCGGCATTCCTGAAATTTGTAACTTCACTTTAATGCTTGGAAATAATTTGTGTGATCATGATGCAGATATCGCAAATGGAAGACACACTTTGGTTTCTTATATTGGAATTAAGGGCGGTCTTTACTTATTCGTATTTAACTACTTTTTAGGATTCTTTTTAACAGGTTGGGCAATTTGGGTTGGAGTCCTTCCTTGGAGTGTCGCTTTAATTTTGATTTGTATTCCAACAATCTACAAAAACATGCGCTTTCTTTGGAAAATACAAACTAAGCCAAAATCGTTCCCTAAAGTAGTTCAAAATACCCAAGTTTTATTTGTAACCGAAGCTGTAGGTTTCTTTATCGGTTTGATGTTAAATCTTAGAATTAAATAATTACAAAAAAGGTCGAAACTTCGCCATCGAAGTTTCGACCTTCTTTAATTTTAAAATCAACTAAATTATTGTTTCCATGTTGCATCAAATTTTGCTTTACCAGCTTTAATTTGATTATTAACATTTTGACCATTCTTAGCTGCATACAGAATCTTAGCCATGATTGGATCTAACTGACTATAAGCTGCATTTGAATTTTTAGCTACAGGAACACTGTATAAATATTTCATTGCACCTTCAAGCTTAGCAGGCAACTTGGTCTTGGTATTTTCTTTATATTCTTTAGACGTTACAACAGCATTATTAACTGGAATATACCCAGTTGCATTAGCCCAGTCAAGTTGAGCAGACTTAGAAGTTAAAAATTGCATGTATTTAAATGCTGCGCTCTTTTGCATTCCTGTGGCTTTTTTGAACATATAGATATCTGTTCCTTGCTGCATAGTGTATTTTCCAGGGCGTGCCGCTACATCATAAGTGAATTTATCTCCAACGGCTTTTTTAACATAGCCTTCACCAGCAGAAGTTCCAATATACATAGCAACTTTTTCATTAGCAAAAGGTCCAGATAAATAATGAGCTGATCCAGCAGTTGTGAAGTATCCTTTCTTCATTCCTTGGGCATAGTAATCAATGACTTTTCGTGACTTGCTACCCGTGAAATCAATTTTATCAGTAAAATTAATTCCCTCGTTCTTCATACCTAAAGTATAGTAATTTGCTAATGAATCAAATCCTGCACCTACAACTTCATGGTTACTCTTCTTGTAAATAGTTTCTGAAACTTGAGCTAATTCTTTCATAGTTGTAGGAACTTTTTTAATACCATATTTTTCAAAGATAGACTTATTATAAGTTAAGACTTCAATAGATTTATTAAATGGTATTCCATATTGTTTTCCTTGAATTTTTGCCCCATCTAATAATTCATCTCTAATACCAGACTTAGCTGCACTTCCCCAGCCTAGCTTCTGATTATTGATATATGGAGAAAGATCTACCAGCATATTACTTTTTGCAGCATTGTAAAGCCAGCCTGGATAAGCCTGAGTAATTGTTGGTAAATTATTTGGTGACTGCAAAGTAGAATTTACCTTAGCTTGTAAATCAATATAAGATCCTTGGTTTTCAAGCTTAACTTCAATATTTGGATTTTTCTTTTCAAATTCCGCCGTTAATTTCTCTAATTCTGTTCGTTGCCCACCATTCATTCCATGCCAAAAAGTTACCGTAGTCTTCTTTGCAATTTTAGTTGGAATGTTTGCTGCTGAATTATCTTTCTTATCTTTAGAACATCCAGCAGTAATTACTGCCATACCGGCAACAAAACCTAAAGCAATCTTTTTATATAAATTCATTAAAATCCTCCAGTAACACAAAATTAAAATCACTATTTATTGTATCAAAAGAAAATTTAGATACAATATGTTGTAGTATGAAAATATATCTTTTTATATTTTTTTATTTCTTTGTATAAATCTGCGCTAAAACACGCATTTTATCAATCTTTATCACTTATATAGTACGTTTAATAACGTACATTATAGACGATATAGTTTAAAAATATTCACATTTGCTCTTGAACTAGAATCTATAGTTTGCTATCTTTAAGTCGTCAACTTCATTAAATAGTTTCTGGAGGAAAAAATGAAGATAAAAAAATTTTTAATCGGCGCTGCTATGGTTTTACTTGCCGCATCAACTGCTGCATGTTCAAACAATAAGTCTGCTTCTAAAGCAAGTGATGGCTATACTCCTAAAGAATTAAACGTTCAGTTTGTTCCTAGTGTCCAAGCTTCTAAACTTGAAGCTAAAGCTAAGCCATTACAAGGCTTGCTTGAAAAGCAATTACACATGCCTGTTCATGTGACTGTTTCAACTGATAACTCTGCTTTAGTTGAAGCAATGGCATCAAAGAAAGTTGATGTTGGTTTCCTACCACCTGATGCTTATGTCTTAGCTCACAAACGTGGTGTAGCGGATGTTTTACTACAAGCACAACGTTATGGCTATGACGAACCAAGCGGTAAGCAAAACCACAAATTAATGGATAGCTACCGTTCAATGATCGTAGTCAAAAAGGGCTCTAAGATTAAATCTTGGAAAGATCTAAAAGGTAAGACAATTGCCGTTCAAGATCCAACCTCTACTTCTGGTTACGTTCTTCCAATTGCGGAACTTTACAAGAAAGGTTTAAATGTACCAAAAGATTGTAAATTAGTACAAGTTAAGGGTCACGATCAAGCTGTTTTATCAGTTTACAACGGTGATGCCGATGCTGCCTTTGTCTTCTCTGACGCTCGTCCTCTAGCTGCTAAAGATGCACCTGCTGTAATGAAAGATGTTGTTCCAATTTACTTTACTAAATACATTCCAAACGATACTGTTGCTGTTAGAAGCGGCATGTCTAAGTCATTTAGAAAGAAACTTGCTACTGCCTTTAAAGATATTGCTAAGACTAAGAAAGGTAAGAAGATCCTTGAAAATATTTACCAACACTATGGCTATGTAGATTCTAAAGATTCTAACTTCAATATTGTTCGTGAATACGAAGCTGAAGCTAAAAAGGCTGAAAAATAAATTTAATATTTTTAAAAGACCACCCTACTTTGACTTGTAGGATGGTCTTTTTCTCGTTTAAAATTAGAATAGATTTTTAATCGAGGTTTTCAAATGAAGCTAAATAAAAAATTTAATCTATTATTGATCACAAGTGCTATCTTTTTAATAGCAAGTGCTTGTAGCAAACCTAATCATGAGGAACCAACAAATAAAAAGGGAGACAATCATATCGCTCTGATATCCGACATTAACGGCATTAAAGATAATTCTTTAAATCAATCTGCCTGGAATGGTTTAAAAGATTATGGTACTAAAAATGATCTTCCAGAAGGAAACAAAGGCTATAACTATTTTGTACCTAAAGATCCGAAATATTATCAAACCACTATCAATGAAGCGTTAGATAAAAATTTCTCAACTATTATTGGTGTTGGCTATACTCTTAAGCCAAATATTATTAAAGCAGCTAAAAATAATCCAAAAAAGAATTTTGTCGTTATTGATGCCCATACTCCAAAACTAAAAAATTTAACCGGTATCTCCTTTAAGAATCAAGAAGGAGCATATTTAGCTGGTGTAGCAGCTGCTTACACGACTAAAAGTCAAACAGTTGGTTTAGTCTTAGGTCAAAATAGTAAAGAAATGGCCTCATTCAAAGCAGGTTTTATTCAAGGCGTAAGAACAACAAATCATAAACTTCATAAACATATTAAAGTAGTGAGCCAGACAGTTGGAAACTTTTCGGATGCTAATAAAGCACACGATATTGCCCAGGAAATGTACAATAAAAAAGCTGACGTCATTTTTCAAGCAGCAGGTAAAAGTGGACAAGGTGTATTCAAAGCAGCGCAGGAAATCAATCAAGCTCGGCCGGTAGGGCAAAAAGTATGGGTTATAGGATCTGATGAAGATCAATCAAAATTGGGCGACTACCTGGCAAAAGGTGGACAACCATCTAATTTCACTCTTACTTCAGTTATCAAAAGTGCCGATCTTGCTGTTGAATATATCGCTACCCAAACTGCTAGTGGAAAATTCCCAGGTGGTAAAACTCTGAAGTATGGTCTTAAAAACAAAGGTATTTCTTTAGTTCAAGGGAATTTATCCTATCATACCTGGATTAAAGTTCAAAAAGCTAAGCAAAAAATCATTGAGGGGAAGATTAAGGTTGATACAAATTAATAGATTGAAAAAAAGAGGTAGTTATTTACCTCTCTTTTTGGTTGCAAATAATAATTTTTTGAGATCATTTTCTATTCTCTGGTATTTCTTCTAAACTATTAAAAAATAAACTTATTGCTAGTTTTCTTATATCAATCCATTTTCTATTTTTTCTAGTAGGATTTATACGATTAGTTAAGCAAATAAAGAAACTAAAATTATCTAAATCAAGCGCAATAGATGTTCCTGTAAAACCAGTATGCCAAAGCATTCTCTTGTTTATCTTCCATCTTTTCCATCCTAAAGTTCTCCCCATAAAATCATACTTAAATAGGTCATCAATCATCTGCGATGGAATTATCGTTCTATTTTTATATTTTCCTTTTTGTAAATACATTAAACAAAATTTTTTGAGATCACTAATTGTCGAAAATAATCCTGCGTTTCCTGAAATTCCCTCTAGCATATATGCTGTTTCATCATGCACGACCCCTTGGACCAATCCTCTACTTCGTGTTTTTTCTGTAGGTACAAAATGACTTTTGCTTTTATCGATGCAATATCCAGTATTTTCCATATCTAATGGTTCAAAAACATGAATTTTTAAACTCTCATCTAAACTTTTATGATCAATTTTTTCAATAACTAATCCTAATAAGATAAAATTTAGATCTGAATATATCATATCCGTACCAACTGGATAGACTAATTTTTGATTAAAGATTGCGTCTATTACATCAGCTTTATTTTTGTACATAAATACATTATCTATGTCAGCTGGTAAGCCGGAATTATGAAGTAACAAGTTTTTTATAGTAATGTCATGATAATCAAATTTTGGAAGATATTTCTCTACCTTGTCATTTAAACGTATATTTTTTGTCCCTAATAATTGAAGAATGCGACTTGTTACCCCAACAACTTTAGTTAAAGAAGCTAAATCATAAAGATCTCCATCTTTTAAAGGTACTTCTTTATTATAAGTTCTATATCCCAAAAAGCATGTTTCAGTTCTCTTATTTTTTATATCTTCTAATGCATAACTAATGCCGGGAGTTGCGTGATTCTCGATCGCTGATCTCATTAACATCGATATTTCATTAATATTTTTCATTTTATTTATATTTCTCCAAAAAAAGGCCACTATAACACATATGCTATAGTGGCCTTTACTTAAGCTAAAATCACACATTCATTTTTGCTAGTTTTCTAAACTTAATTAGAGTACCAAAACATGAATTCATACTTTTCTTTACGTACTCTCTAACAGACATATGCTCAACTAATGTTTTACCAGTTTCATTTAAGTTGAAAGTTTCAACATTACTGTTTTTATTTGTTTCTGTTGTTACTGTGTTATTTTCCTTATCCCGCATTTCTTTTTCTAATTGTTTTTTATCCCAAACTTTAAAGAAAGGATAGTAAATAATAACAGAAATAATTATGTTAATAATGGATAAAATAGCAGCACGCCAGTCAAATCCAGTGGCCATATATGCACCAATTGGGCCTGGTAATGTCCATGGTACCAAAGCAATAGGGCGAGATACTAAATTTAGAACCATAGCAAAGTAGGTTAATGCGCCGTTTACCATAGGAGTTACAATAAATGGAATTGCAAAGTATGGATTTAAAACAATTGGTAATCCAAAAATAATAGGTTCATTAATGTTGAAGATACTTGGGATAATAACAGCTTTGCCTAATGTCTTCCCAAATGAAGACTTAGATAAAAATGCTAATAAAATACATAGACCTAAAATAGTACCTGAGCCCCCAATATAAACAAACCATTGGAAGAATTGTTCAGTCATAAATCTTGGGGCATTTGCAGCACTTACACCATGTGCAATTGCCGTCATATTAGCATCTAAGTTCTTATACCAATATGGATAAATTGGTGTTGAGGTAATAGCACCATGAATACCAAATAACCAAAATAGTGAATTAAAGAATGGTGGAATAATAGATGAAATAAAGTTATCTTTACCAAAATTAGATAATGGTGATAACAAAGCTAAAAGTCCCGCATTCAAATCAAAGTGCAATACTTCTTTAATTATCCAAGCTAAAACGATAATTACTGATGCCGGTACTAAGGAAACAAATGAATTTGAAACTGCTGGTGGAACACCATCGGGCATCTTAATAACTAAATTTTTTTCTTTAAACCAACGAATAATTTCAACAGATATCATTGAAACCAGCATTGCTGTAAATAATCCTTGTGCTCCAAAGTTAGTTGAAGGAAGTACTGTTCCAGCAAGCATTCCAGATAACTTAGCTGCTTTTGCAGTCAAAGTACCTGGACTTACAGCCAAGATAAAGAAAGCCATAGTAGCAACAGTTGCTGAAGAATTTCGATCTAATTGATAATGTTCTGCTAAGGCAGCTGCCATTGCATAACAAGAATATAGAGCCATCATCCCTATAGAGAATGTAACCGGTACTTGTAATGCAGGTAAATATGGAGTAATGAACTTTTTCCAACTATCGATTGGAAATTGAGAAATAATAGTGAAAAATGAACCAACAATAGCTACAGGAATAATAACTGCCATTCCATCTCTAATTGCCACAAAATAACGATTCCCCGCTAATTTCGACATTTTAGAGGTTATTTTAGCAGCGTTAAATTTAGCCATATTAATACCTCCCCAATATAAAATAAAAAATTAAATATAATACACCAGTGAATGCGCTATCACTTTCACCTTTTAATATAGCACTATTTTTCTGAAAATGAAATATTTTTTCTGCTTTGCATATTCTTTACCGGTATTTATGAAATATTTTTTCAAAAATTATTGAATCAATACCTAAAAAAAGATACTATGAAATCGGATACAGTATTATATGCATTTTATTAGGAGGTGCCTTATGAGTTATGCAATTGGCGTTGACAGCGGTGGTACCCATATTACCGCTACTGCTTATAAAAATCATTTTCCGATAGCTAGTACAACTAATGGCCCAGGAAACATTCTGATTGATCCAAATCAAACAACCAAAAATCTTATAGAAGCAATTGGTAATCTTGTGAAAAAATACTCTTCTGACTCCTGTAGTTGCATACTAATTGGAATTGCAGGCCTAGAAAGTGCTAAAAATCCAGCTCCTTATTTAGATGAAATAAAAAATCATTTTCGTAGTATCACCACAAATATTACTTTCATAAGTGATGCAAAACTTGCCTTAATTAACGGTCTTGAAGGTAAAGATGGTTTTTTAGCAATTGCAGGAACTGGATCAATCGTCTATGGCAAACAAGGAAATAAATATTTACGAGCTGGCGGCTGGGGATATTTATTAGACGACGTTGGATCAGGCTATCGAATAACTCAAGAAGCAGTTAGTACTGCTCTAGAAAAAATGGATAGAGGAAAACAATCTTCGTTGACACCGACTATTCTGGAATATTTTAGGGAAGATAGCCTTAAAAATGTGGTTAGTCGCTACTATACACTTAGCCGCCCTGAAATAGCAGCCTTCTCATTAAAAATTGCCCATGTAGCTGAACAAGGAAATAAGGAAGCTATCAACATCTTAATTCATCAAGCTACTCTGTTAGCTAATGAAATTATTTATTTAATTAAACGTTATCCTCAAAACAATATTTCATTAAATTTAGCTCTATCTGGTTCAGTTTTAATCAATAATCCTATTATTCAAAAAGAAATTATATCAACTTTAAAAAAGAGCTATCCCTCTATAAACATTATGATTTCTTCACGAAGCAATACAGCAGCTGTTAACTATATTTAGAAAAGGAGAACTTAATTATGACGATGAGAAACTTAGGTCTGTCAATTTATCCAGATCATAGTACCTTTGAAGACAATGCGAACTATCTAAAACTTGGTCATAAGTACGGCTTTAAAAGAATATTTATGAGTATGCTTGAAGTACAAGGAAGTATTGCCGAAACTAAAGAAAAATATCAGAAAATAATATCCTTAGGAAATAAGTTGGGTTACCAAACTTTTCTAGATGTTTCACCACGTCTTTTCCAAAAATTAAAAATTGACTATCATAATCTATCATTTTTTCACGATATCGGAGCAACTGGACTACGTTTAGATCAAGCATTTGATGGAGCGACAGAAGCTCTAATGTCTTACAATCCCTACAACCTAATTATTGAATTAAACATGAGTAATAATGTTGACTATCTAAATAGCATTATTTCTTATCAAGCAAATGCACCATTTATCTATGGCTGTCATAATTTTTATCCTCAAAAAGGTACGGCTCTTCCCTATAATTTCTTTGTAGAATGCTCTAAGCGCTTTAAAAAGTTTAATATCCATACAGCTGCCTTTGTCACTAGTCAATTTGGAAAAATGGGACCGTGGAATGTTACCGATGGTTTGCCAACGCTTGAAGAAGATCGATATCTTCCTATCCAAATCCAAGCAAAACAACTTTGGGCTACTAATCTAATTGACGACGTAATTATTGGTAATGCCTATGCTTCTGAAAATGAATTAAAGGCTCTCTCAGAGGTTAACCCATATCAATTAGTCCTTCATGTAAATTATGTTTCAAATGTAAACAATATTGAAAAAACAATTGTTGAAACCCCCCAACATTTTCGCCGAGGTGATATGAACAGTATTGTTATTCGATCAACAATGCCGCGTGTAACTTATAAATCTATTCCTAATCCTCCCCATAACAATGAACAAGAATTTAAACGTGGAGATATTTTAATCGGAAATGATAACTTTGGAATCTATAAAAATGAGCTTCAAATCGTATTAAAACCTCATATGGAATCACGAAAAAATAAAGTTGGTGAAATCTCAGAAGATGAGTTGTTTTTACTAGATTTTATTAAGCCGTGGACTAAATTTAGATTATCGGCAAAATAAAATGAGTAATTTAATATCATCTACTCTATATTCGCCTTCTTTAAAACTTGATTGGAATTATGATATTTATCTACACAATCAATCTAACAATAAAGAAAAGTATCCATTATTATTAATGCTTCATGGTCTATATGGAAACCACACTAATTTCTTAGATAGCAATCGAATAAATTCAAAGCCTTTACTAGATAAATTAATAAAGAAAAGCCACAAAAACATGATAGTAGTCTTTGTCGATGGCTTTAATAGTTTCTATATTGATTCACTGTATGGACTGAAATTAGAAACAGCAATTATACACGATTTACTTCCTTATTTATTTAAGCATTATCCGCTCAAACATAATATAGGTATTGGAGGTATTTCAATGGGTGGTTATGGGGCTGCACGGCTAGTTTTAAAATATCCCTCTTTATTTTCAGCAGCATTTTTAATTTCACCCGCAGTCTGGCAAATTGAACACATTCCTGCTTCTATTCGTAATTCAATTCATACATTTCAAGATAAAAAACATAGTTGGTCTACAAATTTCTACAATGAAATTTATCCAGCTAATTATTTATTACCGGCTTCTCAAAAAATTAAATTTTATATTCAAACTAGTAAAAAAGATGAAATTGTATGTGATGAGGATGTAATAGAATTTGCTCAACAAATTTCAAATAATAAAAATCAACTTCACGTAAGAATTGATTCATTTGGCGCTCATAACTGGAAGTATTGGCAATATGCCATAGTGCCAGCTTATACATGGATGATCGATCAATTAAATTAAATATATGGAGATGAAAAATAATGACTTTAAAAATTAGTAATATTGAATGCTCCATTAAAACAGTCCCCTTAAAGCGACCATTTATTACCGCTCTACATAAGGTTACTAAAATTCAAGGACTTAAAGTTACTATCAAATTAAGTGACGGACAAATAGGTATCGGAACAGCAACTCCTAATGAAAAAGTTACCGGCGATACATTAGATGGCTCTTTAAATGTAGTCAAACAAGTGCTTCAGCCAGCTCTTCTTAACCGAGATTTTAAAAATTGGAATAGTATTTTAAATACAGTTAAAACTTGCATAGTTTACAATACAGCTGCTAAAGCTGCAGTAGAAATTGCTTTATTTCAACTAAAAGCCAAAGAAAATGGAGAATCTCTAGTTAATCTATTAGGAAGCAATAAAGGTACGTTAAAAACTGATTATACGATTAGCATTGGGTCAGATAATCATATGATTTCTGAAGCTCAAAAATTAGTAAACGACGGTTTTACTTCTATAAAGATTAAACTTGGCAATAATTCAGTTAATCACGATATTAAGACCATAAAAAAAATTAGTGATGCTATTGGACCAAATATTGCCTTACGTATTGATTGCAATCAAGCCTGGACTTATAAAGATACATTAAAAGCTGGCAGAATATGGGCACGGGATAATTTAAATATTGATTTTATTGAACAGCCCGTTTTAAAAGATGCAATCTCTGATTTAATACGGCTTACTGAGCTATCACCTTACCCTATTATGGCTGATGAAAGTGTAGCTTCATATAAGAATGCAATTAATTTAATTAACAATCATGCTTGTGATTATATCAATATTAAATTAATGAAAACTGGTGGCTTATCAGAAGCTATAAAAATCAACGATTTAGCACAAAGTTGTGGTATCAGAACAATGATTGGCTGTATGATTGAGCCTGTTGAAAGTATCGCAGCAGCTGCTGCTTTTGCAGTTGCAAACAAAAATGTAAAGTTTATTGATTTGGATTCTATTTTTATGGCTACCCAAGATCCTGACCTAAATAAATACCTAGAAATCAAGAAAAATGAAATCATACTTAAGGATTAAATATGGAACAAATAGCTAAAATTCAGGAACAAATTGAAAATAAACCTTGGAAAACTGCCATTACTATTTATAAAAATGGTAAATCTATTTTTGAAAATTCACTTGCTAATACCACTTACAAGTCTGCATCCTTAATAAAACTTGCAATTGCTCTATATATTCAAGAAGTTAAACCTCAGACAATTAATAATGAGATTACTCTCTCTATTAAGAATGTTGTTGGTGGTGCGGGAATTATTAATAGATTAAGTATTAAAACCTGGAAGATCAAAGACTTAATAGATCTAATGTTATCCTTATCTGACAATAGTGCTACTAATGCTCTGCTAAGTTATTACCACTTAGATACTATTAATTCCTTCCTCCAACAAAATTTTCAAAATATCTCATTGAATAGATTTCTAATGGAGAAAAACACTAAAGAAAATACATGCACTGCAAACTCCATAATGAATGTTTTTCAAAGGCTGCTAAATGGTAATAATGAAGTTAATCAAATAATTCTAAATTCATTAAAACATCAAACCGTAAGAAATAAATTAGTCGCTTATAGTAATCCGAAGTTTGAAACATTTAATAAAACTGGTGAACTTTTACATGAACAGCATGATATTGCTAGATTTAAATCACAAAATGAAGTAATTGATTGTTGCGTTTTAACAAACTATCAAAATCAAGAAGACTACGAAGGTATTTTAAACATGATTCAAAATATTGGAAAAATACTTACACAGTAGAAAGAAGTATTTACTATGGAAATCAAGAATTTAACTACAGAGCAACGTAATCCAGACACTATGCATATTGATTCAATGTCGACCTTAGATATGGTTAAAACAATTAATCAAGAAGATAAAAAAGTTGCTCTTGCGGTGGGAACACAAGATCAAAAAATTGCCCAGGCAATAGATGAAGCAGCTATTCGCTACCATGAAGGTGGACGTTTAATCTATATCGGGGCTGGAACAAGTGGACGTCTTGGTGTTTTAGACGCTGCTGAACTAGTTCCTACTTACGGAATCACTCCAGACCGAGCTATTGGGCTTATTGCTGGCGGCGAGGGAGCTATGTATGTAGCAGTCGAAGGAGCTGAAGATTCACAAAAATTAGCTAGAAAAGATTTAAATGCTCTAAAGTTAAATAAAAAAGACATAGTTTTAGGTCTTGCAGCTAGTGGACGTACACCCTATGTTATTGGCGGGCTTTCTTATGCTAATGAAGTTGGAGCTTTAACTATTTCTATTGCCTGTGTCAAAGATTCAGAAATAGGACGTTCTGCTGATATAGCAATTGAAGCTGTTGTTGGTCCTGAAGTAATAACTGGTTCGACCAGAATGAAAGCTGGAACTGCTCAAAAGATGATTTTAAATATGATTTCTACTGGGGTAATGATTAAACAAGGAAAAGTCTATGAAAACATTATGATTGATGTTAAACCAACAAATTCCAAATTAATTGACCGTGCCTGTCGAATTATTCAAGCAACTACCAACGTATCTATTGAAAAAGCTCTAGATACATTGAAAGAAACCAATAACGATGTTGGCCTAGCTATTATCATGCTTAAAAACAATCAAAGTCTTAGCCAAGCAAAAAATTTATTATTAGCTACAGACGGAAATGTTGCTGAAGTTTTAAACAAGAAACTTGCTAACTAAACGTAAGGAGCTTATAATACCTACCATTGTAATGTTTCCATCTACAAGGAGAGGTGAATTTATGAGTCCTTTTTTCTTATTTGTTTATTTAATTTTAGGTGGAATTTTAGGAGGCCTCCTATCAACAATCGCTAGCAACTTACCCAATACTTTTATCAGTTGGAATTCCACCCGTATATGCCAATACAACCAATGATGCTGCCTTAATTTGGACTGTAGTTGGTTCAACTGCATCATCCCTAAAAGAATTAAAAGGGTATTGGAAAGAAGTAAGTTTCTATTCAATCTTTACAATTGTTGGATCAGCTTTAGGATGTATGCTTTTAATACAATTTCCTGGGAAAATATTCGAAAAAATTGTTCCATTTTGTATCGCTTTTTCTGGTCTAATGATTTTATTCAGTGGGGAAATTCATCTGGAAAAAGATGGTAATAACCGGCTTCTTCAGATTATATCTTTACTTTGCCTAGTGATTACTGGTATCTATGCGGGATATTTTGGAGCAGCAAGTGGCGTTTTAATGCTCGTTATCTTGAACGCCATTAGTGATGACGATTTTTTAACAGTTAATGCTATGAAAAATATAATTGGGGCTCTTTCAAACTTAGTTGCCCTAATCATCTATATGTTTATTGCAAAAATTTATTGGGATTCCGCCATTCCATTGGCTATTGGTGCCTTAATTGGGAGTTATTTCGGTCCTCGCATCATGCGTCATATTCCCGTTAAAGTTATTCGCTTTGGAATTGCCGTTTTAGCTCTTATCCAAGCAGCTTACTTTGCTTATACTGCATATAGATAAAACAGTTCTAACTCATTTGTAATACGTAAAAAGCTCTACCTTTACGCAGGTAGAGCTTTTTCAGTTACTTTTAAATAATTTTCTTTCATTTCACCCTTATATCATCGCAAGTGGCTTTTTTTCAGTCGGCTGCGGAAAGTCATTATCAATTAGTTTTATTTCATCGGGAGTCAATTTAATATTCTTAGCAGCAATATTTTCTTTCATGTGTTTAACATTGCCTGCTTTTGGAATAGATAAAATATTTCCATTTCTCAAAGTCCAAGCGAGCATCACTTGATGGGGCGTTACATGGTGAGCGCGAGCAACAATCTTAAGATTATTAGTAATTCTGATTGAATCACCCTTACCTGAATTAAATGGAGAATATCCGATAAAGCCAACGCCGTTCTTTTCTTGCCAAGGTAAGACGTCGTACTCTACCCCTCGCTCAGAGAGATTATATAGATCTTCATTAGCAAAACAGTCTTTTCCGCCAGGAACGCTAAATAGTTCTTCTAAATCAGCCACATCAAAATTTGACACACCCCAATGACGAATTAGTCCTTCTTTTTGTAATTCTTTAAGTCCCCGAACCGTTTCAGATAAACGCTTGTCTCCCCGCCAGTGGAGTAAATATAAATCTAAATAATCAGTTCCTAATCTTTTTAAGCTTTTTTCTAAGCTTTGCCGCTCTAATTCTGGAGAAGCATGATATGGATAAAATTTCGAAATTAAAAAGATTTTTCTTCGGTCATATCCTCTAATTGCCTCGCCAATTAGCTTTTCACTTTTTCCTTCACCATACATTTCCGCAGTATCTATTACTTTAATTCCATGATCTAAGCCATAGCGAAGGGCAGCAAGTTCATCTTTTTTCTTTGAAGCGTATTCGCCGATTCCCCAAGTTCCCATACCTAAACCTGATAAATTACTTTCCTGAAAACTCTTCTCCATCTCTTCTCACCTCACCTAAATTTTACCGCAGAAAAAAATAAAATTAAAAATGTTAGCGGTTTAATTTGACTAGACCAATTTTATATTTTATAATGGACTAGACCAATGAATGAGGAGGTATATATTATGAAAATCATCGTAACTAAAGATAATATTGAAGGCGGCACTAAGGCATTTGAAATTATTAAAAAGGGAATGGAAGATGGCGATAAAGTTTTAGGCTTAGCAACTGGTTCTTCCCCAATCCCAATGTATGACGATATGTGTGACAGTAACCTAGACTTCTCTGATATGACTAGTATCAACTTAGATGAATACTATGGCTTAAATCCAGATAATGATCAAAGTTATCACTACTTCATGCAAAAGCACTTATTTGATAAGAAGCCATTTAAGCATTCTTATATTCCAAATGGAATGGCCAAGGATATCGATGAAGAAGTTGATCGTTATAACGACATTATTGCTGCTAATCCTATTGATATCCAAATCCTCGGTATCGGTAGAAATGGCCATATCGCTTTTAACGAACCAGGCACTCCATTTGGCAGTTTAACTCATAAAGTTCAATTAACTGAGAGTACTATTAAAGCTAATTCACGTTTCTTTGATAACGAAGATGAAGTTCCTCGTCAAGCCATTTGTATGGGAATTAAATCCATTATGCAAAGTAAGAAGATTGTTTTACTTGCATTTGGCGAATCAAAACAAGATGCAGTTAAAGCCTTAGTTGAAGGCCCTGTTACTGAAGAAGTGCCAGCATCTATCTTACAAGATCACCCAGATGTAACAGTTATTTGTGATGAAGTTGCTGCCGCAAAACTTGATCCAAAATATAGAAACTAATCCTCATTAGTCAGACCGTTTACTTGAACGAATTAATCTTTTTAGATTAGTTCGTTTTTTATTTGATTGAATGAAATTAGTAGCATTCTTTTCTCCTTAATCTATA
This sequence comes from Lactobacillus sp. UMNPBX19, assembly GCF_002553805.1. Classification (NCBI taxonomy): domain Bacteria; kingdom Bacillati; phylum Bacillota; class Bacilli; order Lactobacillales; family Lactobacillaceae; genus Lactobacillus; species Lactobacillus sp. UMNPBX19. The sequence goes on along the minus strand of NZ_PCYR01000014.1, from coordinate 9,268 downwards.
TTTTTTCAGATCTACTCTTGACTTTTTCACCTAATTCTTTTTTTAAAAATAGCTTGCCTACCTACCAGATATTGAATTACACTATTAAAGCAAACTATATATTGTAGAAAGAACGTGATGACAGTTATTGTATTGAGCGGGCCCATTGGAGCCGGAAAATCCAGTTTAACCAGTCTTCTTGCCGAACATTTAGGCACTCAAGCCTTTTATGAGGGTGTAGATAACAATCCAATTTTGCCACTTTATTATAAAGATATGGCTCACTATACTTTTCTTTTAAACACTTATCTTTTAAACCATCGTTTGGCTCAAATTAACCAAGCTATTCGCGATCATAACAGCGTGTCCGATCGTTCCATTTATGAAGATGCCCTATTTTTCAAAATGAATGTTGACAGTGGTATTGCTGATCCTACGGAATTCAAGATTTATGATAGTTTACTTGAGAATATGATGGAGCAAGCACCTGGTAATCCAAGTAAAAAACCAGATCTTTTAATTTACATTCATGTTTCTCTTGATACTATGCTTCACCGAATTCAAAAACGTGGTCGTAAGTTTGAACAATTGTCAACCGATCCAAGTTTAAAAGATTACTATGCTCGCCTTTTATCATATTATGAGCCTTGGTACGAAAAATATAATGCATCCCCTAAGATGATGATTGATGGTGATAAATACGACTTTGTTGCCAATGAAGATGCACGAAAGAAAGTTATCAGCACAATCGATCAGAAACTTATTGATATAGGTAATTTGAACTAGTTAACGAATAGAAGGAACGTGATGACAGTTATTGTATTAAGCGGGCCCATTGGAGCCGGAAAATCCAGTCTAACAGGTATCTTATCTAAATATTTGGGTACTAATCCCTTTTATGAAAGTGTAGATGACAATCCTGTTTTGCCATTATTCTATGAAAACCCTAAAAAATATGCCTTTTTACTGCAAGTTTATTTCTTAAATACTCGTTTTCAAAGTATTAAGTCAGCCTTAACTGATGATAATAATGTACTTGACCGTTCTATCTACGAGGATGCTCTTTTCTTCCAAATGAATGCAGATATTGGGCGTGCTACTCCAGAAGAAGTCGACACTTACTATGAGCTCTTGCACAATATGATGAGTGAACTAGATCGGATGCCTAAGAAGAATCCTGATCTCCTTGTTCATATCGATGTCTCATACGATACAATGCTCAAGAGAATTCAAAAACGCGGTCGTAACTATGAACAATTAAGTTACGATCCAACTCTAGAAGATTACTACAAGCGTCTACTTCGTTATTACAAACCTTGGTATGAGAAGTATGACTATTCACCAAAAATGACTATTGACGGTGATAAACTTGATTTCATGGCAAGTGAAGAAGATCGTCAAGAAGTCCTAAATCAAATTGTGGCTAAGCTCAAAGAAATGGGTAAACTTGAAGACGACTGGAAACCTAATTTAGTTAAATAAAGCAAAACTGCGATCTATACTGGACCGCAGTTTTTTCATATATTCACATCATTAAACTAATGTCTTGAAGCGCCGCTTACTGCATCTGCCGCTTCACCTGTTAATTGATTTTCTTTAGTAACAGGATATGGCTTCATCACACTCTTACTCGTTGAAGAAATTCCCCAATCAGCAGTGTAATCAACATGATCAATTTTTGCATGTTTAATATCTTCAATTGTCTTACAACCAGTTAATTGCATATCAATTAACAATTCCTTATTTAATTGCTCAATAACTGATTGAACACCTTGTGCACCACCAAGTGCTAAGCCATATAAGAATGGACGGCCAATACCGACTAAGTCTGCACCTAATGCTAATGCCTTAAAGACATGTGATCCGCGACGAACGCCACCATCAAGAATAATTGGAACGGGGTGATCACAACTCTTCACAGCCTTTGCGATTTCAGGCAAAACATCAATTGTAGCAGGAGCACCATCAACTTCACGGCCTCCGTGGTTAGAAACTACGATTCCGTCTGCACCTGCACCAATTGCAAGCATAGCATCTTCAGCGCATTCAACGCCTTTAACAATTACAGGTACATCTGCAATTTCCTTAATCTTGCGAATATCATCTGGTCCAATATTTTGAGCAGACGAAGCATACATTTGAGCAACGCTTTGTCCCTCTCCTTTTCCACCAGTCCATTCATTAAAGAATGCAAGTGGAACAGGATAAGTAAAGTTAGTCCGTAAATTGGCCTCACGGTAGCCACTAACTAGTGCATCTACAGTTAAGAAGAAACCAGTAAAACCGGCTTTAACTGATTCTTCAATCACCATCTTATTGAAGTCCCAGTTCTTGCTCAAATATAATTGCATAAAACGAGGCGAGTCGCCGACTGCGCTTTGCACATCTTGAACACTCTTATTCGCATAAGTACTCATCCCAAATAAAGCGCCAGCAGCCTTTGCACCTTTAGCTGTATCCACTTCTGCTTCTGCATTTGCAATACCATGGCAGGCAATTGGACAAATCATGACCGGTGTCTTTAACTTCATCCCTAAAAATTCAGTATTTAATTTCGGATCTTGCATTCCAGTTAAAGCACGAGGAACAATTTGAAAATGATTAAATGCCTGCGTATTATTCCGCCAAGTCCATTCATTTTCAGCACCACTAGCTATGTAGTAATAGGCTGCTTCTGGTATTACGTACTTTGCTTCGTTTTCTAGTTCATCCAAGTTAACCATGTGTAGCTTTTCTTCTCTAGTACTTTGTGGAAAGCCCTTATAGTAAGTTGTCATTGATATTTCCTCCAATCATTAAGTAGGTTTCTATACACCTTAATTTTAGAACGATTTCATCAATTTATTAAATAAAAGCTCTTATGAAATAATTCACTATCTCTTATACGATTTACTTTCAGAAAGTTTTTACAACCTTTTATCGCTAAAATTCGCGTTTACATTTATTTATGGGAATGCTACACTATAAAAGTTGCTTATTTAAAGCTTAAAAGCGAACATTATGTCTGGAGAACAAAATGAATTTTATAAAAAACTACTTTCATTTAGAAAAGTTAGGAACTAATGTTAGAACTGAATTTATTGCTGGGTTAACTACTTTTATTAGTATGTCATATATTCTTTTCGTTAACCCTAGCGTTCTTGGCGCTAGCGGAATGAATACCGGAGCTGTCTTTACCGCTACTGCTTTAGCAGCTGCTCTTGGTACAGCAATCATGGGAATTGTGGCTAACTACCCGATCGGTGAAGCACCTGCTTTAGGTATTAACGCATTCTTTGCTTACACAGTATGTATTGGCATGAAAGTATCCTGGGAAACTGCCTTAGCTAGTGTTTTTGTTGCATCAATTATCTTTATTTTAATTACCTTATTTAAGCTAAGAGAAAAGATTATTGATTCAATTCCTTCAGACTTAAAATTTGCCATTTCTTCTGGTATTGGTTTATTTATCGCCTTTCTTGGATTACAAAACGGTGGCTTAATCGTTGCTAATAAATCAACTTTAGTTGGTTTAGGATCACTTCATAATCCACTCGTTTGGATTACTATTTTTGGTTTAATTGTTACAGTAATCTTGATGATCTTAGGCGTTCCAGGTGCTATTTTTATTGGAATGATTGCCGCATCAATCTTTGGCATTTGTACTGGTCAAATTGCTGTACCACATAAGTTCATTTCTTTAGCACCAAGTCTTGCACCTACCTTTGGTCAAGCCGTTTTCCACGTTAAAGACATTAATTCTCTCCAAATGTGGGTTGTTGTTTTAACTTTCTTACTTGTTACATTCTTTGATACTGCTGGTACCTTAATTGGTCTTGCTCAACAAGCTGGCTTTATGAAGAACAACAAAATGCCACGTGTTGGTAAAGCATTAGCCGCTGATTCAACTGCTATGATGTTTGGTTCAATCTTCGGTACTTCACCAGTTGGTGCCTTTGTCGAATCAAGTGCTGGTATTGCTGTTGGTGGTCGCTCAGGTTTAACCGCTGTCTTTGTAGCCATTTTCTTCTTGATCTCAATGATTTTTAGTCCACTACTTGGTGTCTTTACTACACAAGTAACTGCTCCTGCGTTAATAATCGTCGGAGTTTTAATGGCACAAAATACCGCACATATTCACTGGAACAAGTTAGAAATTGCCGTACCTGCATTTTTAATCTTACTTGGTATGCCTCTTACTTACTCAATTTCCGACGGTTTGGCATTAGGAATGATTACTTACCCAATTTGTATGGTTTCTGCAAAGCGTGGTAAAGAAGTTAGCCCAATGATGTGGGTACTGTTTGTAGTATTTATCATCTTCTTATGGGTATTGAATTTTAAATAGATTAAAACTCAAGAAAAAAGCTCGTGCTGATGCACGAGCTTTTTTAGGTTAATCAAAAAATTTTCTGTCAATTTTGAATATTGTTTTTACTCCCTACTAATTTCCAAACAATAAGATCTTTTACCACATCTTGGACAAGTCAATTTTCTAAACTTAGGCGTATGTGGCGCTAAATTAAATGCTAGAAATGATGGTATAAATATATCTCCGCAATTAGGACAAACGTATTCAACATTGTCATAGTAATATCGCGACAATCCCAATGCCATCATAAAAATAATAACTACTAGTGCAAGAACTTCAATTACAAAGCTAGTTATCTGGTTTAGATGATATAAATAAAATGCTATGCCGATCCCTAATATTTCAATTATTGACAAAAGCCCTCCAAAAACTAACATCTTATCTCTTAAAGCTGAAAGTCTATTTTCTTTTCTCATAATATCTGTAATGCCAGAGTGATTGGTTAATACAGCACGCGACAACTTTATTTTTTGCAAATGTTTTATTTATGCTTGTTTTTTACTTATCTCATCCATTTTCCGCTGATTATCCTGGTATTGTTCTTTAAGCAATAACTCCAGTGACTGATTCCCATGCTCATCTTGAATGAGTATTTTTATTTGTTTCAATGAAAATCCCAATTCTTTTAGAAAAAGAATTAATTCAAGCTGTCTTATCTGATCTTTTTCATAAAAACGATAGCCATTTCTTTCAGTATAAGCTGGCCTCACTAGATCTTTTTCCTCATAAAACCTTAAAGTCCGTGTACTCACTTGTAATTTCTTGGCTGCTTCTCCGATGGTATATCTTTCTGACATTACTTTCACCTCGCAGATTTAAGATATCAATTGACGTAAGGTTAAGGTCAACTTCTAAATTATAAAATATTCTATTTCCTTGGAAATATTGTTCGGCTTTTAAACCAATTTTCTTATTTTTGTACCTATTATTCTATATTTTTTTGATTTAATCGAATAATTATAGTTTTTATTCTTGAAATAGTTAATAATTTAGATATAATTTTAGTTGAAGATTCGCTTTTAAGTGATTAAACCCATAAATTAATCATTTAAAATTATATTTTCCTTTAAAATCCGAACATTACCATTCTTGGAGGGCTACATGAATTCAATTGGTAAATTTTTCCATTTAAATGAAAACCATACTTCATTTAAAACTGAGTTTTTAGCTGGATTGACTACTTTTGTCAGCATGTCTTACATTCTGTTTGTTAACCCAGCTGTTTTAGGAGCAAGCGGCATGAACAAAGGAGCGCTGTTTACCGCGACTGCCTTATCCGCTGCTTTCACGTGTATTGTAATGGGATTAGTTGCCAATTACCCTATTGCTTCTGCACCAACCTTAGGACTTAACGCATTCTTCACCTACACCGTCTGCTTAGGAATGCATGTTAAGTGGCAAACTGCGTTAGCTGCTGTTTTTGTCGCTTCGATTCTTTTCATCTTGTTAACTGTATTTAAAGTACGTGAGATGATTATCGATGCCATCCCTAGTGACATTAAATATGCGATCTCAGCTGGTATCGGTTTATTTATTGCCTTTATCGGTCTACAAGGTGGTAATTTAATTAGCAAGAGTGATTCTACCTTAGTTACTGTTGGTGCTTTGAACAATCCACTTGTTTGGATCACAATTTTTGGTTTAGTTGTAACTATTTTCTTAATGATCGCCAGAGTTCCTGGGGCCATCTTTATCGGAATGATCGTGGCTGCTGTCTTTGGGATTATAATTGGTCAAATTCCAATGCCTAAGGCCTTTATTTCAGGCGTTCCAAGTCTTTCACCAATTTTTGGTCAAGCTGTTTTCCATATTAGCGACATTAATACTGTACAAATGTGGATCGTTGTCTTCACTTTCTTACTGGTTACTTTCTTTGACACTACTGGTACTTTAATCGGACTTGTTCAACAAGCAGGTCTTATGAAAGACAACAAAATGCCACGTGCCGGTGAAGCTCTAGCAGCTGACTCATCTGGTATGTTAGTTGGTTCTGTTCTTGGTACTTCACCAGTTGGTGCCTTTGTTGAATCAAGTGCTGGTATTGCAGTTGGTGGTAGAACCGGTTTAACTGCTGTCTGGGTTGGTATTTTCTTCTTAATCTCAACCATCTTCAGCCCAATCTTAAGTGTCTTTACCACTCAAGTAACTGCTCCTGCTTTAATCATCGTTGGGGTATTAATGGCTGAAAACTTAGCACATGTACACTGGACTGATCTTGAAATTGCAATTCCTTGTTTCTTAATCGCACTCGGTATGCCTCTTACCTACTCAATTTCAGATGGTCTTGGCTGGGGCTTAATTATTTACCCAGTATCAATGCTTGCTGCTAAGAGATTCAAAGAAATTACGCCAATGATGTGGATCTTATTCTTTGTCTTCGTCATTTACTTCGTTGTTCTAAATATAAAATAGAGATTACAAAATGAAAAAACTAGTTAGAGACAAAATTCCTGGATTCGCTACCTACGCATCTTATCGTCAACTTAAACCTGAAGAACGAGAAGATGCCTTAAAAAATAAAATCGTCGAAGAAGCTAATGAAGTTAAAGCTGCGCCTGATGATCAAAATCTCCTTGAAGAATTAGCTGATGTTTACACAGTGTTAGAAGCATTTTTAGATTTTAAAAATATTAGTAAAGAAGAATTACTAAAGCAAGTAAAAGCAAAGAAAGCTGAAAAAGGTGGCTTTACCAAATTCCTTTTGATGAATACTGATAAATAAGTATTAGAGTAAAAAGAGCTGTATGCTCTTTTTATTTTGAAATCATCTATCTCCATTTGCGTATACGATAAATTTCTGCTAGAATACTTAACAATCAAGTTATCTATATATCGTCGAAATAAGGTCGACAGTATCTACCCTGAGCCATAAATTCAGGACTATAGGTATCAGACGTCATAAATTTGCTTTAAAGGACATCTTTTACCCATGGCTTTTTGGGTAAACTTGTCCTTTTTTCATTTTTATTTTATGTTGGAGAAATGATGCAATTTTTAGATAAAGTCTTTCATTTAGAGGATGCACATACTAATGTCAAACGCGAATTAATCGCTGCTCTTACCACGTTTGTTTCATTGTCATACATCCTTTTTGTTAACCCTAATATTTTAAGTGCAGCTGGTATTAATAAAGGCGCTGCTTTCACTGTTACTGCAATCGCAACTGCAATTGGTTGTTTCTTGATGGGATTTATTGCAAATTATCCTATTGCCTTAGCACCAACACTTGGTAGTGCGGCCTTTTTCTCATATAACGTTGTTATCGGGATGCATATCAATTGGCAAACTGCTCTAGCTAGTGTGTTAGTAGCTTCAATTTTATTCATTTTGATTACTGTTTTAAAACTTCGTGAAAAAGTTGTTGATGCAATTCCTCAAGATTTAAAATATGCAATTTCTGCTGGTATTGGCTTGTTCATTGCTTTTATTGGATTGCAAAATGGTAAATTGATCGTCGACAATAAATCATCTCTTGTTGGTCTTGGTTCATTTAACAATCCAGCAGTTTGGATCACCCTATTTGGTTTAATCTTAACAGTTATCTTAATGGCAGCTAAAGTACCGGGCTCAATTTTCATCGGAATGATTGTAACTGCTATTTTCGGAATGGTTATTGGTCAAATTCCAATGCCACATGGTATCGTTTCTGGAGCTCCAAGTATTGCACCTACTTTCGGTCAAGCAGTATTCCACTTAAAAGATATCAATACACCACAACTATTTATGGTTGTTTTAACATTCTTACTTGTTACATTCTTTGATACTGCTGGTACCTTAATTGGTATGACACAACAAGCTGGAATGGTTGATAAAAATGGCAAAATTCCACGTATTGGTAAAGCCTTCTTGTCAGATTCACTTGCTATGGTTGAAGGTTCTGTTCTTGGTACTGCTCCACTTGGTACTTCTGTTGAATCAAGTGCCGGTATCGCAATGGGCGGTAGAACTGGTTTAACTGCTATTTTCGTTGGTATTCTATTCTTAATCTCAATGATCTTCAGTCCACTTTTAGCAGTAATCCCAACCACTGTAACGGCTCCTGCTTTAATCATAGTCGGAGTTCTGATGGCAGGTAATCTTAAATACATCCATTGGGATAACTTTGAAATTGCCTTCCCATCCTTCCTAGTAGTAGTTGGTATGCCTTTAACTTACTCCATCTCTGATGGTTTAGCCTTAGGAATGATCGCTTATCCAATTACGATGATTGCTTCTAAGCGCTATAAAGAAGTATCTCCAATGATGTACATTTTATTTGTAATCTTTGTTATCTTCTTCTTAATTACTAATATGGGCTAATTAATAATCTTTTTTTCAAGCTAGTAACACTATCTATTAAGATACAAGCATTGCTAGCTTGTTTTTTTTGACTCAATTTTCATTAAATTATGAGGTGGGCAAAATGGAATTTAATGAACAAATAAAACGCCTTAGAAAAGAAAATAACTTAACTCAGGAAGAGATGGCCAAGAAACTGAATATAACTAGACAGGCGATCTCTAACTGGGAAAATAATCGTAACCTTCCAGATTTTGAAATGATTATTTGATTGCAGAAACATTTGATTTTTCCCTCGATGAATTAATTTTAGAAGATAAAAAGATGAATAAAATTGAGCAAATTTTGATTAATGATGGTAAAAGAACACGTGCGAAAAAATTTAATATGGTCACTACTATCATCGGGAGTGTATTCATTATTTTAGGAATTATTTTCTTCTTAATCAGCGGTGCCTCTGTTTCTTATATTGATAGTAATGTTTTTTTACACGAAAACTTCTTCTTAATTCCATTAGGCTATCTTTCATTATTTGTAGGGATAGTGATCATTATTGCCCGAGTAATAAATCGCAAATTGCAATAATAAATTGAACACTTTTAGTTAAGCTGCTTGATAGATTAGATCTAATTCTCTTTCAAAGATTTCATCTGGTGTATG
>NZ_PCYR01000149.1:0-383 GCF_002553805.1 Lactobacillus sp. UMNPBX19 | reverse complement strand
AGTTGAGCAGCAGTAGCCACAACTTGTCTAACTCTTGATTCTTTATCAGCGCGATCTTTTTTCTTGTTTCCTGGTTGGTATCCTCGAGAAAACTCCTCAATACTTGCATTAACAAAATTATCTGGAGGATCTTTTACTTCTTTTTCATATGCATAAGCTATCTTTCGCCTAGTCGGTCTAACTACTTTATTACCAGGAGATGTATTTGGATATAGATTTACAGCTGTCTGATTGTAGTTTTCGTCTTGATATCTGTAGAAGTAAGGTAACCAGCTGAGCAATACGGATACACTTCTCGGTGCCGTTCTCCAGTGTAAGACATATTTTTCTTTGACCATAAATTCGACCTCTTTCCTCTAATATTTTTAATCCATATTTATCAA
>NZ_PCYR01000148.1:0-384 GCF_002553805.1 Lactobacillus sp. UMNPBX19 | reverse complement strand
GCTGCTAATATTATGATTAGTTCGCTGATGCCGTTAGTGCCAGGTGTACCATTAACAAATTCATTACGAGAAATTATTGATCGTGACATTTTATCTGGTCTTGTTCGTGGTGTGGATGCAATTATGATTGCTGGTTCAATTGGAATTGGTGCCATTGTCGGTAGCTTTATTGCCCATATAATGACGGGAGGCCTATAAGTGGAACTTGTCTTAGGATTTATTTTCAGTTTTCTATCAACAGTCGGTTTCGGCATTATTACTAATGTGCCCCGACGTGTCTTATTTCTAGCTGGTGTGACTGGTGCTTGTGGTTGGACAGTTTATTTACTGACCGTTCAAGTAACCGGCAATATCATTTTACAAAATTTTTTGGCGGCGCTAACC
>NZ_PCYR01000147.1:0-385 GCF_002553805.1 Lactobacillus sp. UMNPBX19 | reverse complement strand
CAAACGATTGAATCGCTAAATAAGGATCCGTTTGTAACACGGTAACGATATCTTCAAAAGATGAACGTAACGGACTTTTTAGTACCTTTTTCAAATCACTCTTTGCTGATTTCTTTATCTTGATACGCCACTCACTCATTATCTATCTCGGCAATCATATTCTCTAAATCAACTGACTCATCATTTTCTCGACTAAAAGCAATCGGCATTTGACCATTCATAAACAATGACAATGTCTCTTGCAAAGCATCATAATCTTTCTTACCAATTAATACCGCACTCTTACTAGTCTCGGCACCCGAAATAAATACAGGTGCTGAGTCACGATTAGTTTCTTTGATCAACGAAAATAGATTATCTCTTGCTTTAGTTGGTGTGATAATAT
>NZ_PCYR01000146.1:0-385 GCF_002553805.1 Lactobacillus sp. UMNPBX19 | reverse complement strand
ACTATGAATGAAGAATGCGGCAAGTACGCTGGCATGGATCGTTTTGACTGTCGTGAAGCTTTAGTTAAGGACCTTAAAGAAGAAGGCTACTTAATTAAGGTTGAACCAATCGTTCACTCAGTAGGTCACTCAGAACGTTCAGGCGTTCAAGTTGAACCACGTCTTTCAAAGCAATGGTTCGTTAAGATGAAGCCACTTGCTGACAAGGTTCTTGAAAACCAAAAGACTGATGGCAAGGTAAACTTTGTTCCAGATCGTTTCGAAGGTACTTTGGACCACTGGATGGAAGATGTTCATGATTGGTGTATTTCACGTCAATTATGGTGGGTCACCGTATTCCAGCTTGGTACAACAAGAAGACTGGCGAAACTTACGTAGGTGAAGA
>NZ_PCYR01000145.1:0-388 GCF_002553805.1 Lactobacillus sp. UMNPBX19 | reverse complement strand
TCGTCATTTTGAATGTCAATGCCGGTTAACTTGATTGCCTCATAAAAATTAGGGGTAATCACGGTAGCTAACGGAATCAACTTCGCCTTCAAAGTTTCAAACGCGTCTTCCTCCAATAGTAAGGCACCGTGTTTGGTAATGATGACCGGATCCAAAACTAAAGGACCAAAGTCGAATTTTTGATAATTTTTGACAACGGTTTCAATCATTGGTGCATCAGCTAACATTCCGGTTTTGCTAGCCCGGGTTTTGAAATCGTCGGCTAGGGATTGAAATTCTTGGTCAACGAAATCAGTAGGAAGCGGATGACTAGCTTGAATACCGTAAGAGTTCCCGGCAACGCAAGCGGTCATCACGCACATTCCGTGGACATCGCGACGTTGGAAGG
>NZ_PCYR01000144.1:0-392 GCF_002553805.1 Lactobacillus sp. UMNPBX19 | reverse complement strand
TGTACCAAAATTATTGAAGTGGCCCGAAGAAAAACGCAATGAGCGGGCTAAAGAAATGATTAAACTGGTTGATTTGCCAGAAGAATATTTGGATCGTTATCCATCCCAACTTTCTGGTGGCCAACAACAGCGAATCGGGGTAGTGCGGGCGCTAGCAGCGGATCAAGACATTATTTTAATGGACGAACCGTTTGGCGCACTTGACCCGATTACTCGGGAAGATTTACAAGACCTCGTTAAGGACTTACAAGAACGGTTAGGTAAGACCTTCATCTTCGTTACCCACGATATGGATGAAGCATTACGCCTTTCCAGCCGGATCGTAGTCATGACCGGTGGAAAGCAAGTCCAAGTAGATACTCCCGAAAACATTCTACGTCATCCAGCCAATG
>NZ_PCYR01000143.1:0-393 GCF_002553805.1 Lactobacillus sp. UMNPBX19 | reverse complement strand
GGCAACTAATTGTAAAGTCATCCAAGGCTTAACTTCTTCACGCACTTCTAGTAATGCCTTTAAAGCAACTAAATCTGGATCGGTCACATCAACATGTGATCGGACGAACTGTAGTCCGTGCGTCGCTTGAATTTTCAAAGCCGCAATTGCTCGCTGCTTAACATCCTCATGGGATAAGGTCTGCTTGCGTTCACCCCAAATTCGAATACCATCAAACAAAGTCCCGCTCTCGTTCCACTCGGGTTGTCCAGCAGTCATTGTTGAATCTAGATGAACATGCGGATCAACAAAGGGTGGGATCATTAATTTTCCTGTTGCATCGATAACTTGTTCACCCGTAATTGGTGTTAAAAAATCATCAATTGCAGCAAATTTTCCATCTGTGATTCGCAC
>NZ_PCYR01000142.1:0-394 GCF_002553805.1 Lactobacillus sp. UMNPBX19 | reverse complement strand
GTTTTTTATGAGTGTTATGATTTTTTTGATAACCAATAGATGAGTCCAAAGGGTACTTTTGATTCTGTACCATTTAAAATTCGTTTAACATTGCTACGGTGTCGGTAGAATACAAATACGGTTAATACAAGCGCTATAGTTGCTAAAAACCAATCGTGAAGCCAGAATGCTGATAGTAGGGTAACGACTGTAAAACCAAGCATTGAGCCAACAGAGACCATACTAGTGAGCAATATTGCTGTTATAAAGGCAATCACAGCGGCGAGGAACATAACTGGACTATAGAGTAATAACACCCCAACAGAAGTAGCAACGGCCTTGCCACCCTTAAATCCAATCCATATAGAGAATGTATGTCCCAAAATGGCACCTAATCCGACCACCATAAACATCC
>NZ_PCYR01000141.1:0-394 GCF_002553805.1 Lactobacillus sp. UMNPBX19 | reverse complement strand
GGTGTTGGTAATATTTCAAATGGTGCACAGTGGTTTGTTTCAGCAATGATGATTGTGCTATGTCTGCCATTAGGACTAATTGTCGCACGTATGTTAATGGATCGAGATTGGCGTCATGCGGGGTGATTAAGTCTGCCAAACATTTGAGAAATTAAAAAAGATGATGAGCTAGTAGAATAACCAGTTCATCATCTTTTTTTATCCATAAATAGGCAAGGATTACTTACCCCATAAATAATCGGTTAATTTGTCGTTGACGACAGGATTATTAATATGTAATCGACTGTGTTGACCACCTTCGCCTTTAACTTCGAACTCCTGATATGAACGCGCTCTATCAGAGACTAGGTATCGTAATGATTTAACTGATTGAATGGTTACCAATCCGTCAGAA
>NZ_PCYR01000140.1:0-394 GCF_002553805.1 Lactobacillus sp. UMNPBX19 | reverse complement strand
GCGATCGTATTCACATCAATGTGGGCAGTGAATAATAACCAAACAAAGAAATTTGCGACGGTAAATGGGCACGATTTGTATAAGGTTAAAATAACTAAAGATGTACCAGCTGCTAATCCACCCGCATTAAAAGGTGGCTATGCTAAAGGAGTTCGTGATATTGAAGGGAAAACTAAAGCTCCTGACGGGTCGCTAGTTGTTATTAAACAAGATGTTTCGTCTGGTTATTTTAAAGGAATTGGAATGGGCGCTACATATTCACACAAAGCAGACGGATTAACTTCTCAACAAATGATAAACAAAGTAGACGTAAATCAAAACGCTTTTGCAACTACTGTACATGATGGTAAATTCAAGACTATGTTTGTCCCAGACATGGACGATAAAAATGGCA
>NZ_PCYR01000013.1:0-51538 GCF_002553805.1 Lactobacillus sp. UMNPBX19 | reverse complement strand
TCAAATGACAGCTTTATAATATTATCATCTTTTGCTCGCTTTGGCAAGCTTTTTTTGAACTTTTTTATTCGCTCTTTTCGCTTGCCTCAAACAGCATGTATTACTTTACAGGCTTTTTCACTTTTCGTCAACCCTTTTTTGCAAAAAATTAGCAATATTTTTTAGAGTGCTAATTTCAAGCCTTTTCTCTAGTATTTTAGATATTAAAAAATGGTATTCTTTTGCTATTTTAGCAATTGAATACCATTCTTACTTTATTAAATTTTATTCACCAAATTTTGGCTCTTTAGTAATGACTTTCATTCCATGCATATATGGTTGTAAAGCTTCTGGAATATTTACAGTTCCATCTTCATTTTGGTAATTTTCCAAAATAGCAGCTACTGTTCTACCTACAGCTAGACCAGAGCCATTTAAAGTATGTGCTAAATGAAGTTTACCATTTTCGTCTCTGTAACGAATTAAACTACGACGTGCTTGGAAGTCAGTACAGTTTGAACAACTTGAAATTTCACGATACTTATCTTGTGCTGGCATCCAAACTTCTAGATCATAAGTTTTTGCACTAGTAAAACTTGCATCCCCAGTTGAAAGAGCAACAACATGATATGGTAAACCAAGTTTTTGAAGTAAATGTTCAGCATTATGGGTTAATTTTTCCAATTCATCCCATGAACTTTCTTCGTCAACAATTTTTACCATTTCAACTTTTCTAAATTCGTGCATTCTGATTAATCCACGAGTGTCACGTCCAGCTGATCCTGCTTCACTTCTAAATGCTGGAGAGAATGCAGTTACATTAATTGGTAATTGCTCTCCATCTAAAATCTTGCCACGGAAGTAATTAACTAATGGTACTTCAGCAGTTGGAATTAAAGTTAAATCACGTGGTTTATCAGGATCATCATTATCTACAATTGTATAAACATCTTCAGTAAACTTAGGGAATTGACCAGTTCCTTGCATAGAAGCATCGTTAACTAAGTATGGTGGAATTACTTCCGTATATCCATCTTTAGTATTTTCATCTAAGAAAAAGTTTGAAACTGCACGTTCAAGTAATGCTCCTGCGCCTTTGTAATAAACAAAGCGAGCACCTGAAACTTTAGCAGCAGTATCCCAGTCTAAAATATTCAAATCTGTTCCAATTTCCCAGTGAGGTTTTGGTTCAAAATCAAGTTTAGTAGGCTCATGCCACTTACGAACTTCTTCATTGTAACTTTCATCAGGTCCGATAGGATCTGAGTCTGCTGGGAAGTTAGGTAAACGAAGTAAGATATAGTTTTGCTTTTGAGTTAAATCTTCTACTTCTTTATCTAAATCTTTAATTTCTTTACCTACTTCACGCATTGCTTTAATGGCATCACTTGCATCTTCTTTATTGCGTTTAGCTTGAGCAATTTGATCAGATACTTCATTACGCTTTTGCTTTAATTGTTCACTCTTAGTTAAAGCTTCACGTCTTTCTTTATCAATAGCTACTAATTTGTCTAATTCCTCTGGTTTAATTCCTCGTGTAGCTAATTTTTTCTTTGACCAGTCTAAATTCTCTCGAATTACTTTAATGTCTAACATATTTCCTCCTTAAAAATAAAACAAAAAAGCCGACTCATCCCTACACTGGGACGAATCGACTTACACGATTCGCGGTACCACCCACATTTGGTTAAAAAATACCACACTCAAAAAGCGATAACGGTGCTAACCGTGTAGAATTACCTACCCACATTCGAAATCTGGAAACGACTTTTTTTACTCATTTACACCAACCATGAGCTCTCTGAAACTAGTCTTAGGATTTCATGTTTATTTGCATTATATCATGCCAATCCTGTGGTGTTAACAAATAATATTTTTCTTGATAATTAAAAAGTGAAGAAACCATTGAATAATCAGTGGTATAGACATATCTAAACCCTAATTTTTTTAACAATTTTTGTGAATTTGTATTAGATACAAATGTACCCGCCCAAATTTGATTTTGCTCTAATTCTTTAAAAGCAAAATCAATAATTAATTGTAATGCCTCGGTCATTAAACCTCTGTGCCAATATTCTTTATCTAACAAAAAACCTAAATCTTTTGTTAATAAAAGACCATTGTATTCATCTAATCCACGTTCATATAGTTCAACTAAACCAATTAAGCGATTATTTTCTTTTAGTACTATACCGTAGCTATAGGGACGTGCTTGATATTGAAGGGCACTTTTTTTGGCCGCATCTAAATCTTGTAAATATTGGTAACCTGCACTTTTGTGATAAATATTATCTTGTCCCCACTTAAGAAGCGTAGGAGCATCTTTAGGTTCAATTTTTCTTAAAATAATTCTCTCAGTTTCTAGCATTACTTGCCTACTAACTTTACTAACCATTTTGCACCATAAACTAACCCTAAACTATAGGCTGCAATGGTCCAAGGTTTTCCTAATAAAATTATCCATAAATATGTTGAGAACTTCATTTCAGTTAATCCAGCAATCATACATAAAATGTCATCTGGCGCCATTGGCGCAATAATACACAGACCAAAAAACCAATTAAATTTTTTCTGATTGGCTGTCCACTTCATGTATTTTTCATACGTCTTTTCAGAAACTAAATGTAGGATAAAGGGTCTACCATAATGTCTGGCCAAGAAGAACAAAATAATAGATCCTAAACATATCCCGACATAATTATAAATAAACCCCCATATTGGACCAAAAAATATTACTCCTCCAAGCAGCGAAACTCCACCAGGGATAATCGGAATTACAACTTGTATTATCTGAATTAATGTAAAAATTAAAGGACCGATAATTTGCTTGTCTGCTAGATAGGCCTTCATTTTTTCTTGGCTTGTAAAAATTCCTAACCTATACCAATAAATACTTAGCAAAATTAGAATAATTGTAGTAACAATGGTCAAAATATTAATTAATTTACGACTCGTTTTAGTAGACATTTTTCTGCCCTCCTTGGTATGTTAAATTAATGATAACAAAAACAAGGTAAAATAGACGCACTAACCTATGAATTAAACTTAATTATAGTGAAAATAAGATATGACTTATCATTAAAATTTATTCTATAATATTAGTGTGTTATAAAATAACTAAGAGGCATAACTATGGTTGTTATAAAAAAAGATATAATTTACGATGAAAATAACAATTTAAAGACTGATATCTATTTTCCAAATGATACTACTTCACAAACAAAACTATTAATCTTTTGGCATGGAGGAGGCTGGTTTGCTGGGTCTAAAAATGACGTTAAGGACCTAGGAATAAAGTTAGCAAATGCTGGCTTTATGACCTTAATTCCTGATTATCGTTTAGCACCCGCTTTTACTTATCCAGCTGCTCATCAAGATAGTAAGAAATTTGTTGAATGGCTTTTAGATTCTGATTATACCGATGATGACGATCAACAAAATATTGTACAAATTGGTGCAAGTGTCGGCGGCACACTAGCTTTGTATATTGCTGGAATTTACGGTTTTCCTACGGTTACGTGGTCAGCATCGGTAGACTTCTCGAACTGGATGAAAAATCATCAAGATGTTATTCCATCAAGATACGGTGCCAATGAGTTAAAACTAACAAATTTATATGATATTTTTGAATCATTCTATAAATTTTTTGTAAAAACCTATGCTGGGAAAAATGATCAAGCTATTTTAAAAAAAATGGATGTCGAAAATTATGATCTTAGCCATTTGGGCCGGCTAAAAATGATTAATTCTTCTCATGAATTAGTTCCACTAAATGGTGTTTTAAAATTTATCGACTTTTTAGCTAACAATGATCATGAGGTTGAATTATTAGTCATTAAAGGTCATCGGCATGCAATGGATTACGCCATGGATTATATTGATGAATCTTTAGATTTTTTGTATCAGACAATCAAGGAGAAGAAGAATGATCAACATTAACAAATTTGTTTTCATTCGTAAAAAATTAGGTTTGTCTCAAACTGAACTATGCAATGGAATTTGTACTCAATCTACGTTAAGTAAATTTGAAAATAATGGCCGTATTCCTTCTCTAAAAATTTTAAATAGTCTGTGCGACCGAATGAATATTAATGTAGCTGATATCATGGACGTTGACTCTAATAAAAAAACATCCCATAAATTATTTGAGGCGGATTTTGCTGTTATTCAGCTTGATTTTCCAAAAGTTGCTCAAATTTTAAGCAGTGTTAATAAGGATGAATTAGTCCGCCAAGAAGATATTCTTCACTATTATTATCTGCGCGGTCTACTAGCTTTAAATTTAGATCATGCTAAAACTGACGCACTTTACTACTTTAATTCAATTCTAGATACAAACCTATCAAAACGAAATAAAATCTATTATCTTCTTGCCCTTAAAGGCTGCAGTCAAGTCTATGACTTACAAGATGATGTTTATAAAGCACGACATTATTATGACATCATTTTGTCTTCAATATCCAATGTTCCGCTCGAAGATGAAGACTCTTTACTACAATTTCTTTCTATTCTTTGTAATGGTGGAGAATTTTATGGTCGTAATGACGATTATGAGCAATCGGATAAGTTATTAAATATGGGATATGATCTATGTAAAAAACGACATGTAATTTATTTTGCTGCTCGCATTCTTTATCAATTGGCACAAAATAATATTGCTGAAAATGGATCGCCGCAAAAGACTGCTCAATATTTAAATGACTCGGCTGCCTTTGCTCGTCTGAATAATAATCATGTTTTACTGGAAAAAATTGATAAGCTAGCTTAAATGTAATCACTTCTTTTTAATTTCTTACTAAAGAGAAGTGATTTTTATATACATCTATAAGAAAGCGCTTTATAATATATTGTATTGAAAAGAGGAAATTTTATGTCTAAATACGAATCAATTAATCCATATACAAACCAATTAATTAAAAGTTATCCAACTGCAACTCAAGAAGAAATTGAGCAAGCACTTGAAACCGGAGAAAAATTATATCTAACTTGGCATAGTCAGCTGCCAGCTACTAGAAGCGAGTTACTTCACAAGATAGCAAATAACTTTCAAAAACATCGCAAAGAAATGGCAAAAACCATGACTTTAGAAATGGGAAAATTATATCGTGAATCGCTTGAAGAAGTAGATCTATGTATAAATATTTGTAACTATTATGCTGATAAAGCTCCTGAAATGTTAGAGCCTACTCCTTTAGAAACAGATTTAGGAAATGCCTATTATCTAAAACAATCTACAGGTATTATCATGGCCTGTGAACCATGGAACTTCCCACTTTATCAAGTAATTAGAGTCTTTGCTCCTAATTTTATGGTTGGAAATCCTATCATCTTGAAGCATGCTCATAATGTTCCTGGCTCAGCCCAATTAATAGAAGAAATTATTGAAGAAGCTGGTGCTCCAAAAGGAAGTCTGCAAAACTTATTCCTATCCTATGACCAGATTGGCGATGTTATTGCCGATAAACGTGTTCAAGGCGTTGCAGTAACTGGCTCAGAACGTGGTGGTAGTAGTGTCGCAGAAGCTGCTGGTAAAAATATTAAAAAGTCGACAATGGAGCTAGGTGGAAATGATCCATTTATTGTTTTGGCAGATGCTGACTCTACTGTATTAAAGAATGTACTAAGTGATGCCAGAACTTATAATTGTGGTCAAGTCTGTACCTCTTCTAAACGAATTATTGTTGTTGAATCTCGTTATGACGAAGTAATGTATATCTTGCACCATACTTTTGCTGGACTTAAACCTGGTGATCCTTTAGATAAAGATACTAGTCTTGCACCAATGAATTCTCAAAGAGCTGCTGATAAGTTAGCTGAGCAAGTTAAAAAAGGAATTGAACATGGTGCAGAAGTTGCTTATCAATATCCTGAAATTAAAAGTTCTGGTGCCTTCTTCCGGCCAATGATTTTAACCAATATTGATAAGAAGAATCCATTATTTGATGAAGAGTTGTTTGGCCCAGTTGCTGAAGTATTCAAGGTCAAAAACGAAGAAGAAGCAATTGCTCTAGCAAATGCTTCAAGCTTTGGTTTAGGATCTAGTGTTATTTCTGAAAATAGAACTCATGCCCAAGAAGTTGCAAGTGAAATTGAAACCGGCATGACTGTTATTAATGGGCGCTGGATTACCGCTCCTGAATTACCATTCGGTGGTGTTAAAAAATCTGGCTATGGTCGTGAACTTAGTGAATTGGGCTTGATGTCATTTGTAAACGAACATTTAGTTATTGACGTTTCAAAATAATCTTTAAGTGTACAAAAAAGGCTTAGATCAATATTGATCTAGGCCTTTTTAATTTTGTCTCATACTGCGAAAAGCAACTACTGTTAAAAGAATACTTGATACAAATAATAAATATGTCGAAACTCCAAAAGAAATTGCATTCGCAACAATACGTTGAATTTCAATGCTATTGGCTACTGTATTATTGGTAATACCTAGAGGAGATCCAGCATTCATAAAGATCAATTCTACAGCACAAACTATTAAAACAATTGATTCAATTAATGAAAGGAAGAAAACTAATTTCTTATTATTCTTACTATTTTTAATAGTCAAGATAATGATTGCAATTGGTACACCAACTAAAAGTAGCCACATCCCATAACCAATAAAAATATATTTTCCATTAAATCTACCAATTGAAAGGAGCGCCTTAGAAATAGATAGTGCTTGGTAGCCTTGCATCATTCCAGATGAAAATGGACCACTGAAAACCAAAAGTAAGTTTAAAACTGCAATTAAGATTACTCCTAATTGAGTTGCAGTTCGTTTTTGTTTAACAACCTTTTTTATAGCTTCTGGATCCCGACCTAATTTATCATCAATCTTTTGACGGTGAGCCCTTACTTTATTCTCCCCTTCTTCAAAAGAATTGACCACATCGGAACCAACCTTATTAACATGTTCCGTCAGTCGTTGATCAACCGTATACTGCTCCATTTTCTTTCCTTTATTCTTATCAGAAACTATAAATAACCAAATTAATAAAGCAAAGAAACAAGACCATCCTAAAGATGGGGAAAAACTTGTTAAAATCAAAAGAATAATTCCAACTACAAAAACAATCATTGAATTCACTTGAATCCAATTAATCATAGTCGCAATGGTAGAATTTTGTTTCTTTGGTTCAACTTTCTTAACAGAACGTGTTTCTTGTTTCTGATGATCATCATTTTTTTCATTACGTGTAGTACCCTGACCAGTAAAGAATTCATTTCTAAACTTTTCCAGGTCAAAGTGACAATTAGGACACTGCTTGTCAGTTGGCTTTACATCTTCTCCACAATTTGGACACTTCATTTTTATTCCCTCATAAACTTTTTTAGCTTATTATAGCATTCTAGCCCTTAAACTAAAAAAACAGAAAGCATCGTTATGCTGCTTTCTGCTTTTTTCTTGACGCGCGGTTAACTAACCACCAAGCCATAATAAATAAAATGGCGATCCCAATTAACGCACCAGCTAATTTTTTGATATCACCATTGAAGATCGCATCCCCTCCAAAAGCATAGATAAATGAAGTAGGAAACATTCCCACAATCACCATTGACAAAAACTTATTAGGCGGCGTTTCTAGTCGTGCAGCCGTATAATCAACTAATACGCTTGGTATAACTGGTACCATGAAACCTAAAGTCATTCCAAAAGTGGGATGTTTCTGATTCATTAACCAATTAAGAAATCTATTTTTCTTAAACTTATGCGAAAAACTAACTCTCTTTATTAGACTTTCTACGATACAGTTTCCAAGAACATTTCCGCACCAATTAATGGCTAATCCAATCCACGGACCATAACAAAGACCGGCTAAAATACAAAAAACAGAATTCGACATTCCCGGAATCGCATTTAAGATGGTTATTAATCCTAGTAAAAATAAGCCATCCCGTACTTCATGTTGTCGAAGCAAATAGAGTAGTTTTGTTTTCATATCCTTCCCTGGGTGCATTAACAAATCAATTTCAGGGCGATAGTCACGATAAAGCAAGTATAATA
Source organism: Lactobacillus sp. UMNPBX19 (assembly GCF_002553805.1). Taxonomy (NCBI): domain Bacteria; kingdom Bacillati; phylum Bacillota; class Bacilli; order Lactobacillales; family Lactobacillaceae; genus Lactobacillus; species Lactobacillus sp. UMNPBX19. Next base: position 43,560 of record NZ_PCYR01000013.1, on the reverse strand, counting down.
AAATTCCTGCTGCTAAAATCCCACAGATTATAAATAATATTTTTCTCAATTTTTTTGTCATTATTTCACTCGTTTATTCTAAATTCATATGCCATAATAATATTTTTTCACGTTTCAGACCAATTATCAAAACTATTATTATCCATTCGTTCTTATACTTTATCGTATTATAATAGTAAAAATAAAGCTATCTCAAAAGGAGGAAAAAATGTCCGCAAAACTTATCTTTAGTGATATAGATGGAACTCTTATTACTTCTCAAGGTGTCGTCTCTTCTACTACTATTGAGGCAATACGTAAACAAATTATAGCTGGTAATTTATTTATTCCAGTTTCTGCCCGTTTTCCTAAAGGAATTATGAATGTAGTAGATAAAATCACCAATTTCTGTCCAATAATTGCCTATAATGGAGCATTAGTTTTAGATGAAATGGGGCGTCCAATTAATTCACAATTCTTCGAAGCTTCACTTGCTCTTAAGTTAATTAAAGAAATTGAAGCACTTAATACTAATGATCTTGCCTGGAATGTCTATAGTGGCTATAACTGGTTTTCTTCTCTTAATAAAAACCCATTAATTGCCAAAGAGGAAGAAACAATAGGAGTTAAATCCTTGCCAGCTTCTACAGAGCAAATAAAAGAATTAAAGGGAGTTCATAAGATGCTAATTATAGGCAAACCCACTCTTATAGATAAAATTATTCCTAGCCTTGAATCTAAGTTTCCTAGCCTAGTTTTTGTTAAATCAGCACCTCATCTTTTAGAAATCGTTCTTAAGGGTGTTAATAAAGGAAATGCAGTTAAAATTGTTCTTGATAGCTTTGCAATGGACAAAAGCAACGCTTGGGCCTTTGGTGATAATTACAATGATGAATCAATGTTTAATTCAGTTGGCCATCCCATTTTAATGGGAAATGCTCCAAAAGACTTGAAAGAGAGCTTATCTATTCCAATAACTCTTGATAATAATCACGATGGAATTGCTGCAGTATTAAATAAAATTTCTAACTAAAAAAGATTGAAGTTTTAATCCTCATTAGCAAAAGGATAAACTTCAATCTTTTTTTGTCTAAGAGTACTAAATATTATTTAGCCTCTTCTTTATTCTTTTTTCTGCCTAAGCCTTCATAAGTAATCTTCATAGCAGCAGACATATTAATTGGAAGTAAGAATACCAAAAGTAATAATCCAATATCCACACATAATGCAACTTCAATTAAAGTTGGTACACCAGATGGGATTAAGGCGGCGAAAGTACCACCAAGGATAATAGCTGCTGATATTACAACTGTTCCGATAATGTCGCAGGCCTCAAGCATTCGTTGACTTGTACTCCAGCCAGGGTTTACGTCTCCCAACTCACGATAACGCATCATTAGGAAGATTGAGTAGTCAACACCCAAAGCAACAATCATGATGAAGCTGAAGAATGGAGTGTTCCAAGCCAATAATGATCTACCTAAAACAGCCTTAACAATCCATTGATTAATTGATAGAGAAGTTAGATATGCAATTACTAAAGTACCTAGGATAAACATTGGTTGTAATACAGATCTAGTAACAAAGATCAAAGCAATACCAATACCTACTAACATAATAATTGCAGTTCTTAAGAAGTCGCTACTTGCAGTTTCTTGAGTATCGTAAATCTTTTCAGATTGTCCACCCATTGCAACTGTTGAACCAGCAAGACTTGTACCCTTAACTGATTTCTTAACCATGTTACTAATTTCATGAGCCTTCTTTGCTCCTTCAGTTGAAGCAGGGTTCATCTTTAGAATGATGATAATCTTAGTAGATTTAAGATCTGAACTCATGTAGTTATCAAGAGCAGGTTTAAAGCTAGATGAGTGAATCATGTTTGCTGGGATGTAGAAAGTCTTACCAGCTGCTGAATCAGCTAAGCCAGTTAAGTATTCTTGACCAGCACCTAAACCGCTGTTTACTTTGTCAATTCCGGCAGTAATCTTAGGATTATTTGATGCAATTTGACCAGCACCATTTGCTAATTGGTTTGCACCGCCATTAAGTTGACCAATACCGGAACTTAATTGACCTGCTCCACTGTTTAATTGACCAATACCATTTGCCAATTGGTTAGTGCCGTTTAAGCCAGATTGTAAACCAGTGTTTAATTGGCTAGCACCATTTGCTAATTGACCGGCACCATTTGCAAGTTGACTAGAACCAGCTACACCTGCTTGTAAACCACTTGCAAGTTGACCTGCCCCACTGTTTAAGCGAGCTGCGCCATCATTTAAGCGACTAGCACCTGCAGCGCCTTGAGCTACAGCACCTTGAACTTGAGTTAAGCCTGAGCTTAATTGGTTCAAAGCAGTAGTTGCGCCTGGTAAAGCAGTGTTTGATGCCGTAGCTAAAGTGTTTACTTGTTGTTTCAAGTTATCAACTTGACCCATTAAACCTTGAAGGGTTTGTAGAGTGTTTCCTACATTAGTTGCTGACTCTCCAAGTTTCTTATCTGCGTCGCCAGCTGCTTGAATATTACCAGCTACACTTTGTAAGCTTGATGTAAGATTCTGAGTTTTTTGAGTAGAAGCAGATTCTACTTTACCTAAAATTTGACTAAAGGCTGCACTCATAGCCTGCTTTTGTTGATCATTTAACTTAGCGCTATCCATAGCTTGAGCATAAGCTTGTGTTAATTCAGCTTTTTCACTATCGCTAAGACCAGCACCTGAGCTTTGTAAACCTTTTAAAGTGTTACCTGCTTGAGTTAAATTATCGCCTATAGTTTTGGCTTGAGTACCAACATCAGTTAAATTAGCTTTTAGACCAGCAGTATCTACAGAACTTGATGATTGACCCAATGCTTGATTCAATTGTTGAATACCATTATTAATTTGAGGCAATCCCTTTTGAAGAGCATCTAATTGTGCCTTAGTAGCACTATTCATTTGTCCAGATAATTGTGCACTCATAGTATTCAAACCATTTACTAAGGCTTGAGTACCAACCTGCAAACTCTGAGTACCACTTTGTAAACTGGCAGCCCCATTAGCCAACTTAATAGTTCCGTTTTCAAGTTGTACAGCACCTTGTTGTAAGTTCAAAGTACCACTCTCTAAACGACCAGCACCAGTTGCTAAACGCATAGTTCCTGATCTAAGAGCTTCTGCACCATTTTGAAGACGTGTAGTTCCGCTAGCTAATTGATTTGCACCAGCTTGCAGACGGCCAGTTCCGTTAGAAAGTTGATTTGCACCATTTTGCAGTTGAACAGCACCATTAGTAATTTGTTTACTACCGTTACTTAAAGTTCCTAAACCATTTCTAGCAGTATTAACACCTGAGTTAACAGTACCTAATTGGTTGTCAACGTAAAGACGTTTAATTGATTTTCCATTTGGTTCAGTTACAGAAGATGCAAATTTAACATCTGGGTCTGCCTGAATCTTTTTAACAATCTGATCGATTTCTTTTAAGCTCTTTTCGTTATCAAGCTTATCTTTGCTCTGAATATATAAAGTTGAATATTCAGGAGTACCAATTGAGAAATGATCTTGTAAAACTAATAGTCCAGCTTTTGATGGTGTAGAATTAGAAATTTCATCTGCATCATCATAATTCAAATTATTTGAATAGAATAAGGCAAATGGCAATACTGCGACTGCCATTACAACTAAGTAAATAATCGGATGAGTCAAGCTCCCTTTTGAAAGAGCATGCCATAACTTAGAGTTGCTTTCACCTTCAAACTTCTTAACTGGCCAGAATAATTTCTTACCTAAGACAGCCATAAAGAATGGGTTTAAAGTTAAAAGTACTACTAATAATACAGCGACCCCAACAGCAACTCCAACAGCTGAACGGTAAATTGAGAAGTTAGCTAAACCTAATGCACTAAATCCAATTAAGATTGAAGATCCAGAATAAAGAATTGTCTTACCAGCTTTACGCAACGCATCATTTGTTGCCTCATGGTTCGACATCCCCTTACTCAAGTTCTCTTTAAATTTATCATACAGCAGGATATTGTAGTCAGTACCAATACCAAACAAAACAATAACCATGAAAACTTGAGTAAAGTTTGAAAATGGAAAGTTAAATTTCTCTACTAAATTAGTAACAATTGAGAATGAAGTAATAAATGAAACACCAACTGTTAATAATGAAATTATTGGTACAATTGGCGACTTGAATACAATTACTAAAACAATAAAAATGAAGAAGATAGTAATTAATTCAGTCTTTTTAATACCTTCTTGAACCGAAGCAGAGAAATCATCTTCAAGAATTCTAACCCCAGTTACATATGTTCTAACTCCTGGAGTTTTAACAACCTTTGTTAAAGTCTTATTAACGTTAGAAACAGTCGAATGATCATTAGCAATATTTAATTGCACAATTTCTGTTGTTTTATCTTTAGAAATTAATTGTGCTTTTGTTGCATAGTTGTCATTAGGAGTCATCATTGACTTGATACCAAGCTTTTTCTTATTGTCCTTTAAAAAGCGAATTGTATCTCCAATTTTCTCCTTATCACTCGAGGTTAGTTTCCCGTGTTTTTTATTAAAAACTACCCCTACAACATAGGTATTATCTTGTCCATGCCCCCACTTACTTTCGATGTTAGTTGCAATAGAACTTTGAACATCCTTAGGAAGTGAAATTTCTGAATGCTGACGTGTCAATGCATCCACATTTGGCAACGAGAAGACAGCAATTAGCAAAATTGCTATCCATGCTATCAAAGCACCAAGATGATTTTTCAGCAATTTCATATGCTACTTTCCTTTCCCCTTATTTTGTACCTTCAACTTGAAGTTTTGGCGCTACAAGTCTTAAAAGCATCTCATGGTAATTATCGTCAGCTTCTTTTTCTGTTTCATCGATCACATATCGATCTAAGAAAACATAACCCAAAACAGCTCCAAGTAAACTATGCAAAGAGACAACGTTCTTCTTGCCTACATCCAGCTTTTCTCCTAGATCTACTATCTTTAAAACCTCTTCACGAATTTGATCATTTTGAACATATTCATTTAGTCCATAGTAAATACTAGAAATAGCCTTATCATGTAGTAAAAAGTCTCGTATTTCATCTGCAAATCTAAACAAAGCATCTAGACCTGAATGGCCTATTATCTTCTTTGTTAGGTGCTGACGCAAAACTTGCAGTCTATTGACACAAACTAAAACTAATAAATCATTACGATTAGCAACATAGTGATACAAAGATTGAGACCTAATCCCCAATGCTTTAGCTAAAGCTGGCATTGTTAATTCGCTTAATCCCTTTTCACTAATAATTGTTATAGCTTGATCAATCACTTTTGAGCGGTCCAAAGATCTTTTTTTAGCCAAGATAATCACCTTCTTTTTTGTGTACTCATATACTTTAGCACGTCAATGTGTAGAAAACAATCTACAATGTGTAGAAATTTATCTACTTTTTGGAAAAAATAAAAAGGAGTTAAAAACTCCTTTAAATCTATTTTTGTTTAATCATCCAATTATTAATCGAATCACCAATTTTAGCTAGATCCGCATCTTCTTCACTAACCATTGCCATGGTATAAGTCTTACCATCTTCTTGAATTATGGCTGCTCCTTGTTTTTTATCAGCTATTTTATAAACCACACCACTAATGTTTTTCGCTAAGCCTTTTTCAGGAAAATTAGCTAATTGTCCTAAAATTTGATTATCAACATTAGTTCCTAAAATTTTTCCCTGGTGAAGCTTTTGCATAGTATTAACTAAATCACCACTACTGGTTTTTCCGGCAAAATCTTTACCAAAATTATCAGTAATTTCAGTATTGCCTGCACCAAACTCTTTTGCAGTTTGATTTACTTTTTCTTTTCCAATTTTATTCAAAATAATATTAGCTGCATTATTATTTTGCTGACGCATCATTAAATCAAGTAAATATGTATAGGAATAGGCCATATCAGTCTTTAATACCTTATCTCCGCCATTTAAGTCACTTGATTTAACTTTATAAGGAGTTGCTGAGTTTAAGCTTTTATCTTGAACTGACTTGTAATAAGCCAGCAACACAAATAATTTTAGAACATTCCCAGCATTTAAATTGTCCTGACTAGTATTTGTTAAATCGGCAAATATTTTAGGATTATTCAAGTCCTTTACACTTACTTGATAGTTTCCTTGAACGTTGGAACTAGCTTTAACAATATCTTTGGCTAAATTTTTATTACTATTTTTTGAAATAGCGGCCTCTCCAATCTCGCTTTCTCCATTAGTAATACGAGTTTGTTTAGTACCCTCTTTCATTTTACTTTTTTGAGCTACTTTGGCTGTTGAATTTCCATAAATTTCTAAAGTTTGTGTCTTCATATGATTAATACTAGTCATATAAAAAGCTAATGCACAAAAAGAGGATAAAATCGCCCCTAAAAATATTTTATTTTTCATTAAAAATCTCCTTAATCACATATTTTTTATTTTATCATGCTAATACCTAAAAAAGTTTTAAAGACTAAGGATTATTATATTTTTTAAGATTATCTTTTCTTTATATAGGATTTGCTGAATGCGTTCACAAATTGTTCTTTTTTTAGTACAATAATTCCAGTATTAATATTTACAGTGAGGGATTATTATTTATGTTGAAATATATGATCGGTATTGACGCAGGTGGTACACACTCTACGGCAATCGCTTATGATGAAAATGGTAAAGAATTAGGTCGTGCTGAATCCGGCCCAGGTCAAATCAACAATGACTACGAACTCGGTATCAAAAATATTGCTCAAGCAGTTAATGAATTGCGTGACAAAATTGATGGCGATTGTATTAAAGTTTTAGCCGGAATTGCCGGTTTATCCGTTGTTGGTAATGCACCAGAAGTTGCAGCAACTATTTCTTCAATGGTTGGTAATATTCCAACTCGTGCTATTACTGACTCACTTCTTGCTCTTTACAATGGTCTTGAAGGAGCAGACGGTGCTTTAGTTATTGCTGGTACTGGATCTGTTGTTAATGGTCGTCAAAACGGCTCTTTAATTGCTGTTGGTGGTTACGGTTCTTTACTTGGAGATGAAGGTAGTGGTTACGCTATTACCAAGGCTGCTCTTCAAGCTGCTCTTCTTAGCTGGGACAAGCGTGAAAAGAATTCTTTAATTGATTTATTCGTTAAAGAATTCAATGTTGATAACATGGGTGAAGTTCCTGCTAAATTCTACAACTTAACTAGTCCAGAAGTTGCTTCAAAGGCTGTTAAAGTTGCTAAGTTAGCAGATAACGGTGATGAAGATGCTCGTAAAATCATTGCAGATCAAGCGCATCTTTTAGCACGCGATATTATTATGTGCTTAGACCGTTACGAAGATCCTAAGCCAATGCGCGTTGCTTTAACTGGTTCAGTTCTTTCAAACAACGCTATGATGCGTTCATACATGGAAGCAGAAGTTAAAGAAAAATACCCAGACGCAGTATTTAGCGTTTCAAACGGTGAAAACGCACGTGGTGTAATTTTTGATAAGAGCAAAGATTACCGCTACTTCACTAATCATAACGATGATGAATAATTAAATTAAAAACATAAAAAAAACCTCGATCTCCGAGGTTTTTTTTATCTATAAATCTTTATACATTAATACGTGTTCTATACCACCCTCATCAAATATCTCACCTTTAACTTGATAGCCAAGACGATCATAAAAAGGCTTCGCTGTTATTTGCGCATGGCAGTATATCCGATTAACATTCTTGTCTTTTAGGTACTCATGCACCTCTTTCATCATCTTGCTTCCAAGATACATCCCTCGTGCATCTTTTGAGACCACAACTCGACCTAAATACCAATCTCCATTTTTATCTTTAAAAATTCGACAAGTAGCTAAAGCATCATCTTTTCCATCATTTAAACTAAAAACATGAATTGCATGAAAATCTTCATCATCTATTTCAGGTAAAGTGATTTTTTGTTCACTAACAAAAACCTCATTTCTTAGCCTTTCGACGCAAAAAGCCTCATATCCAGTCATTTCATCAATTGTCTTAAAACAAAATTTCATTACTTCAACCTCTTAACTAAAATCAAATCCGTCTGTGAATCTTCTCCAACTACAAAAGTGTGTTGACTAACTCTTTTAAAACCATCTTTTTCATAGAAAGCCTGAGCTTGATAATTTTTCTCCCAAACTCCAAGCCACATGTTGTCCTTCTCTTTTTCTTTAGCTATTTTCTCAGCTAATTTGATTAGCACTAATCCTAAACCTTGATGTTGAAAAGCTTGCTTCAAGTATATTCTTTCGACTTCTAAAGCATTAGGAACTACCTGCTCTGTTTGCGCATGTCCTTCATTCACCTTTAGATAGCCAGCCACTTTATTATCTACAGTTAAAAAGTAAAAACTACTATTCGCATTTTCAACTTCATCTTTTAATTTTTCTTCTGCATATGCTGTATCCAAAAATTCTTTCATATCTTCAGCAGTATTTTGTGATCCAAACGTTTCTAAAAATGTTTGTCTTGAAATTTGTTGTAATTCTTTAATATTATCTGCTAATACTTCTTTAATCTCATATTTTACCGTCATACTAATACTTCCTCTTTCCGCCATTCTTTACAAAATTCCAATTTTCACGTGCATTTTTCTCGAGAACGCTTAGATATTTTTGTAATTGAGCCTGTTCATCTTTAGTTAAGCCATTTGTTACTAACGTATTTGAATAGACATTTTCTCTTTCTATTTCTTTAGCTAATTTTTTACCTGTATTGGTTACAAATAAATGTTTGATTTTCTTATTAGTTTCATCATCTTCTTTAAAAATAAGTCCCGCTCGTTCAAGTTTTCTAATTCCACGGGCAGTCGTTGTACGATCAATATTTAATAATATAGCTAGATGATCAGAAATAATCCCTGGGTGTTCAAAAACGCGAGTTAAATATAAGTATTGACCACGATTTAATTCCAAATCTTTAAACTCAATATTAGCAATCGAATCCAAGGCTCGTGAAATTGAACCAATTTCTCTCAAAATATCTTCTTCTGCCATCTTTATGTCTATCCCTCCTATTTGTTTGTTCTAGTATAGGTTATTATTGTTGCAAATGCAATAATAATAAAAATGATTATTACTCTATTTGATTTCTATGTTAACAATAAGTAAAATCTATCTGAATAGTTAAATAAGGGGGATTATAAAATGATTTTAAGAAATATCGGAATTTTTCTAACAATTATTGTTGGAATTGAGCATATTGGAATTATGTGGTTAGAAATTTTTGGGAAACCTGACTTACAAGCTAAGTCGTTTGACATGGATGTAGATTTTGTTAAACAGCCTGCCGCAAAAACAGCTTTAGCTAATCAAGGTATCTATAATGGAATGCTAGGTCTTTTAATCTTAATTGTATTTTTCTTCTTCAGAGTGCCAACTTTAATCACTGTATGGCAACTTTTGCTTGCCTTTGTTGTAGTTGTCGCTATTTTTGGGGGCTTTACAGCAAGTAAAAAGATTTTTGTTGTTCAAATGCTACCTGCATTAATTGCCTTCATTCTACTTTTCTTCTAAAAAATCTATAAAAAAATGAGGATTGTCATAATGACAGTCCTCATTTTTTACTTAATATTCTGTTTTTATTGATTCCAAGCACTTTGTAACTTAGTCTTACCGGCATCAATTTGTGAATTCCAGTTTTGACCCTTCTTTGCTTGTGCAAAGATGTTTTGCATAATTGAATTCAATTGAGTGTATGCAGCGTTGCTATTCTTAACTACAGGAACACTGTATAAGTTCTTCATTGCCTTGTCTAATTGAGCAGGAACTTTAGACTTAGTTGAGTTCTTGTAAGCACTAGAGTTAATTACATTGTTGGTTACAGGGATGTATCCAGTTTGATCAGCCCAAGTCAATTGTTGGTTCTTACCTAACAAGTACTTAATGTACATGAAGGCAGCTGCTTTTTGTTCTGCAGTACCCTTGTTAAACATGTAGATATCAGTACCTTGTTGCATGTTGTACTTAGAAGGACGAGGTGCAACACCGTATTGGAACTTATTACCAACACCCATCTTAACAAATCCTTCACCAGCACTAGTACCTACAAACATTGCAACCTTTTGGTTAGAGAAGTCACCAGAAAGGTAACCAGCTGAACCAGCAGTCTTGAAGTAACCAGCTTTAATACCATCAGCATAGTAGTTGATTACTTTCTTAGACTTAGAACCAGTAAAGTTGATGTTCTTAGAGAAGTTTACGCCTTCATCCTTCATACCTAAAACGTAGTAGTTTGAAAGTGAGTCGAATCCAGCACCAACAACCTTGTGGTTACTCTTTTCGTAAATCTTCTTAGATGCTGCCTTTAATTCAGCCATTGTCTTTGGTACTTTAACACCATATTTATCTAATAAATCTTTGTTATAAGTTAACATTTCAATAGATTTATTAAATGGGATACCATATTGAGTACCCTTAATTTGTGCACCCTTTAATAATTCTTCACGGATGTCACTCTTCTTAGCTGAGCCCCAGCCAATCTTACTATTGTTAATGTAAGGGGTCATATCAACCAAGCGTTTGCTATTAGCGGCATTTAAAAGCCAGCCAGGATAAGCTTGAGTAATTGTAGGCAAGTTATTTGGTGATTGCAAAGTTGAGTTAATCTTTGCTTGTAAATCATTATACTTACCTTGGTTTTCAAGCTTAACAGTAATGTTAGGATTCTTCTTTTCAAAATCCTTAGTCAAGCTTTGTAAAGTCTTTTCCTGAGTTCCAGTCATACCATGCCAGAAAACAATAGTAGTTTTCTTGGTAATCTTAGTTGGAATATCAGCTGACTTACTACTTGAGCTATCATTACTCTTAGAATTTGAGCAAGCAGTAGTGCCTACAAGGGCTAAAGCAGCAACTGCAACTGCTGCAAATTTTTTAGTGAACTTCATATGTTTCTCCCAATAAAAACAAACAACAAAATAAAATTTTAATTTTAACTAAGCGTAAATGTCTCTCCGCGCTTAGGTAAAATCCTTTCTCCAAATGGGTTTTCTTCTAATTCTGGATGCAATGTGTGCACAGGAGCCAAAATTTTTGGCTCAAAACCCGCAATTATTTCTTTTAATTCAGCTACGTCCGCATGTCCTGAACAACGCAGAGTTATCAATTCAATTCCACGTTTTTCAATATTTTCAATAAACGGAGCATAAGCTGGATCAAAATCCCCAAGAGGCTCAGCATTACTGTGAATGTATAAGCCACCTTTTTGTAGTTGATCATAATGACCAACTACTTGCCAGAAATATTGATGATCGTCTTTTAGAAGATCTTGATAACTAATTTCAAGATTTGGATCGAGCGCATCAATTTTTTCATCTTCTGGCAAGTAGTAATAAGGAACATCCTGCTTTAATGCTAATTTTAATAATTCAGCACGTTTAGCATGAAGCACTACTTTTCGAGGCGAATCTGAAATAATTCTCAAAATTCGCTCTACGTTTGTAGGATAAGTATTAAAAGTTAACTGGCGCTTTGGATTATCTTTTTGGTATTTAACTACTCTTTCAGTAAGCTCAACCTCATTCTTAACCCCTTTGAACTCTTCACTATCCTCTTCACTACGTTCTGGCCATGAAACACCAGTACCTTCGATAATTAGCATATCACATCCCTTACCGGCCGCCATAAATTGACGCACCCAATCGGGATGATAACCATGCAAGCGAATATCTCCAGTATGAACGATTGTTTTATCAGGTGTTTCGATAATTAATCCAGTTGCCCCGTAAGCATCATGATCACTAGGAACAACTGTTAAAGTTATATCTCCAACTTTAATGGGGTAGTTTAATTTAGCAGCAATTATAGGACGAGTATAATTCTTTGGTTTATCAGCTGCTGGTAATAAAAATTCCCCATCCCGATTCAACACTGGTAGCAAGGCCGCAGTTAATGGACCAGCATACAATGGAATCTCTGGCGCTAAAAGATTCATAGCTTTACTATGATCTAGATGAAGGTGAGAAATATAAGCTGCGCTGTGTTGCCAACGTTCATGATCTATTTCTTTTCCCGTAATCTTTGGATCATAGAAATTTGGTATATCACCAATCAATTGATATTTAAGAAGAGTTGAAAAATCCTCATCTTCCATTTTCAGTCCCAGTTCTGGACGGTACACTTCTCCTAAATCAAATAATACATGTGACTTATCATAAGCTACTTCAATCATTGGGCCGCCAATAGTCGTTAACCCATTATAAAAAGTAACTGTAGTTTTAGGCTTTGAGGTCATTACGTACTACTCCTCGAATAATTTGCTTTCTAAAAATGAAGTAAACAATTAAAACAGGTACTACTGTTAAAGTTGCTGCTGCTAGTTGAAGTTGCGTTTGAGCACCCGCATCAGAGGCAAAGGCAGCTAAACCATTGTTCAACAAGCGCATCTTATCTTCATTTGTTACCAATAATGGCCATAAGAAGGCGTTCCATCCTGAAATAAAACTAAGCAAGGCAACAGTAATTAATCCACCTTTAGACATTGGAACTAGAATTTTCCAAATATATTCCCAGTCAGAAGCTCCATCAATCATGGCTGCTTTATAAATTGTTGGTGAAATTGCTGTGAAGTAGCTTTGTAAATAGTACATATAAAAGATAGATGTTAAGAACGGTAAAACCAATCCTAAATATGTATTCAATAAGCCTAAATGAGCAATTGTATTGTAGTTAGTAAAAATTATTGCTTCTCCCGGAACCATTAAGAGTGAAAGAAAAATTAACTGAATAAATCCTTTTCCCTTAAACTTCAAGTTGGTCATTGCAAATGCACCGAGAATTGAAGTAAACAATGTAACAATTGTTGTAGCTGCCGCTGTAATAAATGTGTTTAAGAAGTATCTTGCAAATGGTGCTTGCTCAAATACTTTTTGATAGTTACTCCACCTCAAAGTCTTTGGAATTAAAGTTGGTGGAATAGTAGTGGTTTCTTGATAGGACATCAATCCACCTAAGATCATATAAATAAATGGGAAAACAGTTATAATGCCAAAAATTCCAATGAATAGATAGACAAAAATCATTCCCCAACGTAGTTTTTTCTTCTTCATTCTAACTGTTCACCTTTTTCATCAATTTTCTTTGTAAGAAAGTTACGAACAATATAAATAGGAACAAGACTACTGTTGCAGCCATTGCTACACCAGGCGTACCAACAATTTGGAATTTATTATAAATATAGTAAACTGCCGTCATTGCCGAATTACCCACACCAGCTTGTCCATTAAATAATGCATAAACTTGAGTATAGATCTTAAATGCCCCAATTAAGTTAACAGTTAAAAGAAAGGCTAAAGTTGGGACTAACTGTGGCACTGTTATGCGCCAAAACTTTTCCCTACTTGTTGCACCATACATATCAGCTAAAACATAGTAATTTGGTTCAATATTTCTTAACGCACCCATTAAGATAACGATGTTAAATGCCAAAGATGACCAAACACCAAAGATAATCAATGAAACAAGACTTAGACTCGGATTATCTAACCAATCAGGTTGTGGTAAATGAACAAGTTTTAATAAGAAGTTCAATAAACCATATTCACCATTAAAGATATAACGAAATACAATTCCGATTGCGATCGTACTTGTAACATATGGCATAAAAAACATAGTTTCAAAGAAGGCGGTATGTTTAATCTTTGAAAAGATAAACCATGCTAACGCAACAGAAATTATTAAGGCAATTGGTACAGCTAAAAATGAATAAATGGCGGTATTCATAATTGCACGCCAAAATTCTGGATCGCTAAAAATATATTGATAGTTAGAAAGGCCATTAAATTGTAGGTCAATTAATGGTCCACCCTGAAAACTCATCGTAAAAGCACGTAGAATTGGCCAAATACTAAATACCGTAACACAAATAATGGCCGGTGCTAAAAATAACCAAGCTTTTTTCTGATTATCTTTCATTAATAGATTCGCTCCCCATCTGGCTTAAATAAGTAAACGCGGTCTAAGTTCATCTTAAATTTCACGCTATCTCCAGGTTTTATTTCTTGCTCTAAATCAATCAATGCACGCTGATTTGTTCCAGCATGAGTAAATTTCAATACTCGTTCGCGTCCAATCAATTCGATATCATCAATTACTTCGGAAAGTTCGCCTTCATCACTTAACTTTAAGTTTTCAGGACGAATACTCAATGTATAGTCTCCGGCTACTAAGTTGCCTCTAAATTTTGTACTATCTAATTTTTCAACTGGAATCTCAAAGTCTGTCCCAATAATCTTATTGTCTGCTACCTTTACATCAAAATTATCAATTACTGGATTACCAATAAAGTTAGCAACAAATTGATTATTAGGTTCAAGATAAAGGTCTTGACCCTTATCGTCTTGTTGAATTACTCCATTATGGAAAAGAATAATCTTATCACCAATTGAGAGTGCTTCTTCTTGATCGTGGGTAACGAATAAAGTAGTAATTCCTACTTCCTTAACCAAATTACGAATTTCTTCACGAATCTTTAAACGTAAGCGGGCATCTAAGTTACTTAATGGTTCATCCATTAACAAAATTTGTGGTTCTTGCACTAGTGCACGTGCAATCGAAACACGCTGCTGTTGCCCACCAGAAAGGTTGCCCGGCTTTTGATCAGCTAATTCTTCAATATGAGTTAATTTCATAAATTTTTGGGCAATTTTTTCAGCTTCATCTTTTGGCTTCTTATTCTTTCCCACTGTCATTGGAAACATTACATTCTGTAAAACAGTCATATGTGGGTATAAGGCATAATTCTGGAATACATAGCCAATATTACGATCTTTTGGCGCAACATTAAGAAGAGACTTACCATTTACAATAATGTCTCCACCGGTCGGATTCAATAATCCGGCAATCATATTTAAAGTTGTAGTTTTTCCACAACCACTAGGCCCCAATAAGCACACTAAGTCGCCCTTTTTTACAGAAAAACTAACAGACTTAATTGCTTGGTAACCATTCTCATAAGTTTTTTCTAGGTTATTTACCTGAATGAATTTATCTTCGTTCATATATCTCTCACTACTACATTTAGATTTAAATCATATTACACCACAAATTTTATGATAAAAGCAACAAAATCACAAATATTTTTTCAATAAATAATTCGTACTTTGTGAATTTTTGCTGCTTTTTCATGGATAAGATATGGATGATAATATCATTTTAGGAACAATATTTCCATATAAATATAAATAAATCGTGTTTTTCCTCTTGCATTTTTTAGATATCCTTTGAAGACCTAGTTTACCAACATACAAGATAGAGAAAGTCGAACAATAAAAAAACACTACATCTTGTGCAGTGTTTTTCAAAAAATTACAAATTGTCGCCACGTTCAAATTGAAATTTAGAAGAATTTAGTGCTTGTCTCGTCAAATCACTTATCAATTTCGTAGTTTCATTAGTAATATAAGCAGCAGTTTCAGCATTAGCAGCAGTTAAATATTTAGTTTGTTCTTTTCCAGCTAATTCTCCAGCTTTCTCATCGGTTGCTGAAATGCGGCTAACAGCGTAACTTTGACATTCATCTCTAAAGTTCTCAACTTGGTAAATAAACTGATGATATCTTGGCTCTACTAAAACTTGCAAACTCTTATACAACCAATATGCACTAGATTCTGGAGTAACCATATGACTAGCCGTTTGATAATTTAATGGCGTGTCATCAATATTTGTATAGAAAGGTACATAAGGACTGTAAGCATAAAAACCAAAGTTAACCCATTGAATACCTGCTATTTTTTTAGGAACATCATTTCTAATTTGGAGAATACAACTAGATTGATTTCTGTCCAAAGCAATTGATCTAAACATTTTTTGCTTCTTATCATCCCCTGAAGCAAAAGATCCCATTGGGTCATATTCAGTACCGTTATAGTGACTAGACAAGAAAAATTCTACATCCTCAACGCCAATTTTCTTTTCTGGCTTTCTAATAAATGGCATTTCTTGACTTAATGGGTCTTGCTCAACACTTGGATTAAAAAGCTTCTGACCGTACCAAGTTCTTGGGGTGTTATAGTAACTGTCTGCTTCTGCTTTTGTACCAAAAATATCTCTAAAACTCCACTTACCATCAGTACTTGGATTTAAGTGATTTTTTTCTACAAAATCACGAATAGTTGGTGCATACATAAAATTATCATGATCATCAAAATCAATATCTTGAATCACCATTATATTAGGACAAATTGCATAAGAATCTTCGGGAATTCTTTGTGCTACCCATTGATGACCAGCGCCAGTTTCAAAATACCAAACTTCATCGTGGTCAGAAAAAGCGATACCGTTACTTTCACCAGTACCATATTTTTCAATTAATTTACCTAAACGTTCTACCCCTTCACGAGCAGTCTTAACAAATGGTAAGACAAGGTAAACCATCGAATCTTCATCTATTCCATTCTCTACTAATGGATCGTGACCTAAGCAGCGCGCATTTGTGGCCTCTGTTTCAGTAGCCGACATAGCAACGTTATATTCATTAATTCCCTGTTCATCCCAGCGGCCTTCTGATTCATCAGCTGTTGGGGTTGCGGTCCACTTGCAACCATGTCCCTTTAAATGAAGCTTTAAACCATTATATTTTGAAACATATTCTTCATCGTAATCTTTTGCTTCATGGACAACAAAAAGCTTTTCATTAATACCACCATAACCGTCTTCATCACGGGCAATAATAGTTGAGCCATCAATTGTAGCTTTTTTTCCGACAATCATTGCCGTACAGTTATCCTTGCTTTTGTTCATTATTTTCTCCTAAATTAAATATAAAAATTAACTATTGATTAACTACCATATTCCGATCTATTTTAGCCCTACCATTATTATAATCAAATACATAATCAGGCTGCACGTTATAGATATAAACGTTGAAATCTAAATTATTATTTAAACTTATAGCCTGCAAATTAATACCACGTGCCATTAATTCATTTCCCCTAAAAATTGGCGTTGCCTGAAAAATAACCTTATTTCCTTGTTTTAAGGCATTACGTACTTTTCCTTCAAAAATAGTCTGGATTTTCTGATTAGAAAAAGCTGTTTGCGTAAATAGGTTTTTGGGATTATTTTGATCGCCTGATTGATTATCAGGATTATAATTTCCATCTTGATCAATTCCTGCAGAAACTGAATAAGCAATTAAGTGTCCACGATTATAAATTTGAGTCCCATTTTCACGATTAGAATGCCATGCAGTTGGATTGATGAACTGTCTTACACGTAAAGAATCATTTGCCACATTTCTTGGCTCTAAGAAGGCAGTATTTGAATGAGAAGTTCTGTTCAAATTATCTAAATTAGAATAGATTACTTTATTAACCTTCCAGGCATTTTTAATCAAAGTTGACTTATTATTATTTACATAGACATAGGCCTTGTCCCCGCTCTTAAAGTCTAAATTAGCTAATTTTTGATAGTCAGCACTGGACAATCCGCCATAGTTGGTATCCGCTGTTGTAGCATTCTTTACTACTTGCTGGGAATTATCTTGGTTTTGATTTTGATTCGCTGCTTGATTAGAAGAATTAAGCTTAAACCAACCACCCCAAATAATAATTACTAGCGCTATAATCCAGTTTGCTACTGTATTTGTCTGTTTTTTTCGATATTTTTTTCTCTTCGCCATTTATTCTTTCCCCTAACATTATTTCTTTCAGTATAGATATTTGAACGTACGTTTGCAATGTAATTAATAAGTTTTTGTTTATTCAGACTGTTACAATAAACGTAATAAGTATACTGAAAATAGAAAGAAGATTAAGAATGGAATACTTTAATTTAAATGATGGAAATCGAATCCCAAAAATTGGTTTCGGAACCTATAAATTAAATGGTTCTCGTGGGGTTTTTGCTATCCAAGCTGCATTAAAAAATGGCTATCGTCTACTTGATTCTGCTGTTAATTATGAAAACGAAGGAGCAGTAGGTAGTGCTATTAAAAATAGCGGTATAAATCGTGATGATATTTTTATAACATCTAAATTACCAGGTCGTCATCATAAATATCAGGAAGCCATAGAACAAATTCAAGAATCGCTTTATGCTGCTAATCTTGATTACTATGATCTCTATCTGATCCATTGGCCAAATCCAAAGGAAAATCATTATCTTGAAGCCTGGCAAGCCATGCTAGATGCCCAAAGATTTGGCTTAATTCGTTCAGTCGGTGTTTCTAACTTTGAACCATCGCATATTGAACATTTATACCGTGAAACAGGCGTTATGCCAGCTGTTAACCAAGTAGAACTTCATCCCTACTGGTCCAGCAAGACAATTCGTGAGTATGATGATAACCATAACATCATTACCGAAGCATGGAGTCCATTGCAGCGTGCAGGTGAAGCTTTTAAAGAAAAAGAAATCATTGACTTAGCTCAAAAATACCATAAGTCACCCGCTCAAATAATTTTACGGTGGGAAACTCAACTTAATGTTGTTCCTATTCCTAAAGCTAGTTCCTATGAACATCAAATTAGCAATTTGGATATTTTTGATTTCAAATTAACGCCTGAAGAAGTCCAAAAACTTATCAATTTAGACAAAATTTCTGCAAGAAGATTTGATCCTAATGAACATGAAGAATTTTAGAAAGTAGGTAGGTTGGAGGCAAAATATGTTAAATAAGTGAGTCTCAAAAATTGCCTTGTTTTATGACCTCGTTTTTGTCTACATGATATCTAAAACAACCGAGATTCTTCATCATCTAGAGCATGGATTAGTTTCACCTACCTCTTTTTCTCTTTTTGCATTGATTGTAATTATTTTTATTAATTCATGGATGATTCAGACTGTCTTTACTAATAGATATGGGATCGGTAGTTGGGCTGACATTGCTTTTTACTTTATTGATATGATGATCGTACTCTACATGTCTAATTCCTTTGATACTAATAATCTAACTGAGATGAAAATCCTATTTATTTCTGCTGGCTTACTATCTCTTACTCTAGCAAGTCACTATTTAATTAATTACTTTCAGGTTAAAAATCCCGTTGATCAAAATATTTCCCTGGCATTTTTCATGATTTTAATTTTTAGAGCCCTTACCTTAATTATCGGAGGAATTTTAGATAATATTTTTGGCTTTATTTTAGCTGTTATCGGCATCATACTAAGTTGGTTAATGCCACTTCTCACTACAAAATATACCCTTAAGCATCCAATTATTTTTCCCCATTTACTTGAAAGACTGAATCTTTTAGTAATTATTATCTTTGGTGAAAAAATTATTGGTATTGCGGATTACTTTCAACCTAAAACTTTTCCTTCTATTCTATTCTTATCTTTTTAACTGTTGCCTTGCTCTTTTGCACGTATGCACTACAATTTGATAAATTAATTAATGAAGACCAAGAGGATGTAACAGGTAATATACTAATCTATCTTCACTATTTAATAATCTTTGGCATTAGTTTAATTACTGTAAGTATAAAATTTATCCATGAATCGGATGCTAACTCATGGTTTGCTGTTTTATGTTTATATTGTGGAACTGGTTTATTCTATTTAGGATTATTATTTTCAACTCATTACAATAAACTGCAATTTAAGTTAAAAAAATCAACTATTTTTCTTTTTATTAGTACAACTTTAATTGGAACTATTTCTTGTCTCATCTGGTCAAGCTTTGAAGTTATTACTATTCTCACTTTTATTATTGTTTCAATTAATATTGATTGGCTCGTACATGTAAATCTTCCCCATATCAAAAAAGGAATCCTGCTTTAGGATTCCTTTTTAATGTAAAAATATTTTAACTACGTGCCCAATTATCAAGAACATTCAAGAAAAATTGTTCCGACCAAATTCTAATATTTTGACCTTGTTTCTTTAATGCTCTTGCCTTATTTAATTCAACGATATCAGTTCTTAAGAAATCATGATCTCCAACTAAAAGATAGTCTGTATCTTGACCAACTTCATCCCGAATAAAGCCACCCAAATTCTTTACAGCATTAGCTAGTTCATAGTCATCTACATCTAAGTCACCAGCAATTACAACATTCTTATGAGCAAAAGGACTACGAAAAACTTGGCTTTGTTTAACAATCTCAGGCCATTCACTAGTTAAGTCTAGTGTTTTGACCATTTCTTGCGCTCTAAGCATATGTTCCTGTCTAAATAATCTATGAAATTCATCAAAAACCTTTTTTGTATCTAGGCAATCATCTAACCCGCGGTGCTCTTGCGTTTCTGCGATATCTAATCGGTGCATGCAATCTAAAAGACGATTGTGTTGTTCTTGTGGGTAAAAACTACGAGCCAAACGATAAACATCAACATAATCATTATTTAAGACAGTTAAGTGATATTTTTCAGCTAGGTCATAGACAAAATTCAAATCAAAATTCACATTATATCCAACAATCGGATCACTACCGATAAATTCACGATATTTCTTTATTGCCTCTTGAACCGGTAGACCCTTTTCTTCAATCGTCGCTTCATCAATTCCATTTAATTTGGTAATAAAAGCAGGCACCTTGTTGCTATCAGGAAACTTCACCAATTCTGAAAAAGTTGCAACTACTTCTCCATGGCGAACCCTTAAACCACCCATCTCTGTAATTCGATCACGGTATGGACTAAGCCCCGTAGTCTCCACATCAATTAAGGTATAGTTATCAGGAAAACCAGGCTTTTCAATGCCTTTTTGCCGTATTTTTTCTTGAGCTGCTGGAATTCGTAAAACACCTTGAATAACTGAAATACTCATTTTTTACCTTTCATTATTTTGAAATCTGTTCAATTGCTCCAGGAAGAGCCATTTCTAGGCCGACACTTCTTTTTTGGATATCGTCTGGCAATTCATCTTGACTTAAGTCTGCTGCTACATAATGCCAATCTTTGAACTGCTCAACCAGTTTTACCATTGGATCAAGAAGCTGAGGACTAGTTGGATCAACTCCTAGTTCAAGCACTACGACCTTCTTAGTCTGATTTCTTGTTAAAAACCAACGAAATCTCGTATTTGCATCTTCATCTGGAAAGAAGTGAGCATTTAGCGGCATATGAAGTTCCATTGGTGAATTACAATCCTCGCATATTGGAACCTCACCCTGGCCATTAACGTATCTCTTCACTGTTGACAAATCAGAACGTGTACCGTGATTTAAACCACTAGAGCACTGCATCATTGTCCAGTCACCAAAAACATTAAAGATTTTTTCTTGATCAAAGCCAGCTTTTTCAAAAAAATGGCCAAAAGTACTAGTAGCAATAAAATAATTCTTTCCATTTAACAGTTCTTTTAATTGCTTCATTGCTTTACTTGGCTCATATTCAACTGAATACTCATTAATTAGTTGACTCCAGAATTGCCACTTTTCATCCCAAGAATCCAAATCTTTATCTAGTGCATCCGCAATTGTTTTTACATGATATTTTTCACTTATATTTTTATATTCAATCGGAAAGGCCAAATTGTCAAACATATCAAGACCTTCCATCTGTGCAAACCCATTACCTGCAGTCACAATAACCGCATCGGCATCTGCTAACCATTTTTTTATTTCTTTAAAATCTTTCATGATCATTTCTTCCTTTTTATTTTTCAGAATATCCTATCAGACGTAACTGTCCATCAATATATTCTCCTAAAAAGACATCATCAGGACTATTATAACCAGCTTTAGTTACTTCTTGTTCAAGCCAAGCATTAGATTTATGGATCAACTCCAAAACGTCTTCATTTACCTGTCCATCACTAATAATCGGGAAGCGAATATTGTCCTCATCGTTTTCAATTATCGTTAATTGTCCATTTTGCTCAAAAATACAATTTTTCACTTTTTCAACTGAATAAATCCCGCGACTTCTAAGCCTAAACATTAATTCGTTAGCAGAAATACCGGCTTTCATACAATTTCCTACCAACACATGACCATTTTTAATTACTTGAACCGGTTTTCCATCAATCAAATTACGAATCCAATTACTACGCTCACGACCAAACTTCAAAATAAAAACTACTAAAGTCCAAATGATTAACACCAATAAAAATTGAAGAACGGTAATACTTTGATTATATATTAAACCACCGATAATACCGCCTAGTACATAATTTTGGAGTTGATCCAAAGCCGTTGTTGGAGCTAAATTACTTTTTCCAAAAGCATTAATTTGGATAATCAAGGTTAATATTCCTAGAGAAAATTTAATAAATAATTGTGTATAATCCATCTCTTACCTACTCTTGTACATATACATGATGATCAATCACGTGCGCCCGATTTAAGGTATAACTATTATTATCCTCGTTTAAATTCAATTGATAGTCTTCATTTTTCGAATCAATCCGCACAATCATCCCATCCTGCAAATTCATCGAACTGACCATCACATCGCTTTCTTTAACGTTCTCATCATCAGCAACTGATTTAATAAAGGGAACAATTTGGGCAGCCTTAGACTTCTGTTCATTATTTTGCACATATTTTTCATATTGTGTGCCAGTAAATAATAATAAAAATAAGAGGGCAATGATTCCTAAATCCCTATATCTTGTATTAAAACGATCACGTAAATATAGAATTGTAAAAATAATCATCGCACTGGCAGCAACAATCATTAGAATATATAAGGCTGTTCGATCTGTATTTTGATGGTTCTGAATATAATTTATTGTATAGAAATTCATTTAAGTCTAGTACTTTCTCTTTAATGGACTTTCGTCACGTTTATCATTTAATAAAACATGCTGCTTCGCAATTTCAATCAATGTTTTAGCTAAAAGAGCCATACTTTCAGTTGTTACATATTCATATGGTCCATGGAAATTTGCCCCACCATTAAATAAGTTAGGTGTAGGAATACCCTTTTCTGAAATAAAATCGCCATCTGTTCCTCCCCGAAATGGGATAACTTTTGGCTCTAATCCAAGAGACTTATAGGCATGTAAAACTAGATTTACTACATAGGGATGCTCTTTAATCAAATCTCCTGGACTATGATATTGATCATGCATTTCAAAAGTTACTCGATTTGTTCCATACTTTTTATTCAACTTATCCACTGTACTTGTGATTAACTTTTTCTTTTGCTCAAAACCATCAGTATCAAAATCTCGAATAATCAGTTGAATTTGTGCATGATCGACATTGCCATTATTAGATAAAACCATCAAATAGCCATCAAAATCTTTACTATTTTCAGGCACCTCACTTGCTGGTAAAGCCTGAATAAATTCACTAGCCATCAATGCAGCATTGACCATAAGTCCGTACGCCTCCCCAGGATGAACTACTGTTCCATAAAAATCAATTGTAGCAGCGGCAGCATTGAAGGTCTCAAAGGCAATATCTCCTGGATCACCATTATCTAATGTATAAGCAAATTCCACAGGAAAACGTTCCACATTAAAACGAGCAGCACCTTTACCAATTTCTTCATCTGGACCAAAAGCAACCCAAATATCTCCATGTTCAAGATCAGGATTTTCTTTTAAAGATTTAAGCATTCCTAGTAATCCAGCAATTCCCGCCTTATCATCTGCACCAAGTAATGTAGTGCCATCAGCGGTAATCAAAGTTTCACCTAAATGTTTTTTTAAACTAGGAAATTCACTTGTGGATAAGACACGTCCTTCTTTTAAAAAAATATCCTTTCCATCATAGTTTTGATGTATTAATGGCTTAATATTTTCTGCATTAAAATCAGCCGTATCTACATGTGCTACAAAACCAATTGGAGTTACTTCTTTCTTAGTTGTCTTTTTTAGTTTTCCTACTAAATATGAATCTTCTTCTGAAAAAGAAATCTCTTCCAAGCCTAATTTTTCTAATTCTTTCTCAATAATTTTCAACAAGTCAACTTGTCCCACAGTTGTCGGTACAGTTGTACTTTGTTCGTCTGATCGGGTATTTACTTTACAGTATTCTATAAATTTATCTTGAATATATTTTTGATCGATTTCAGGCATTTTTACTATCCCCCAAACTATTTTTAATTATATTTTAAGAAAAAATATTTTTCTGTCAATTAACTATAGTTCCGAGGCTCCACTCTCTGCATCAATTTTCTGATTTTTACGATAAATGTCCCCTTTAGGATTATTGGGATCATCAACCAATTTTTGTCCGGTTTCTTTTAAGTAGTATTCCACAAGTGGATAAATATCTTGAACCGTTTCATTAATTCCAGCAAACTGATGGTCTTTATCAAAAATAGCCCGATATGTGTCTACCATAAATCGTTTTTGAGTATTAGTTTGATCCACAAAGTGCAATTCTTTTTCTTCCCCCGTGCTTAACTTGTGGAATATTTCTGTTAATTGCTTCTTTTCGTTCTCGGTTTGACCAAGAGCCGTAATATTTTCTCCAAGTTCTGGCGGATTGTAATTCATCCCTGGCAATTGTTTATAATATGTAAATTCTCCAGTCTTATTAAAACTGAGCAAGCTGCTGGGAAACGAAGAAAGATAATTATCGAGGTCTTTTACTTTCATTAGTCCCGCGTTTAACCTTACATAGTCATTACCTTGTGCAGCATTTCTATAATTTTCAGTCCAATTTTCATTCATATCTGATACCTCACAAATAAAAAAGCATGTCGAACTCGACATGCTAATTTTAACTTATTTTGATTATTGTTAGTCTTTAATAGACTTTAATCCTTCACGTTTTCTTCCCATATTGAACCATGGTGAAACAGTAAAGGCTAAAACGTCATTAACAACATAAATTAAGGAGTTAACAGCCATTGCTAAAGTTGCATCTCCCTGTGCATAAGTAATGCCCCAAAGAATTAGTTGAAAAATTCCGCTGGCAGTCCACCAGAAATATTGGTTGTTGTATCGTAAGAAACAAATAATACCAGCAGTTAACGAAATCGCAAAACTAATAGCATCGATCCAAGGACGTGGATCATTAGTAAATTTACCGATCAAGTAGCCAGATACAGCGTAAACAACTAATGTACCAACAATAGCAACAATCCATTCTTTAGTACCAAACTTACGTAAGTGGTTCTTAGTATCATCATTCCAAGATCTAACTGAAATAATAACTGGTAAGTCTAAAGTTAAAATATAGGCAATTTGTTCAAAAATTGAAAGATAATTCTTAGCAGCTAGTCCTGCATAAATGAAACAAGCTGCTGAGATTAATCCTAACCATCCATTAATTGCTTTCGTTGCATTAATAGCTAAAACACATAAAGTCCCAAGCAATGTACCAATGAAAGTAATTACTGTTAAAGTAGTAATCTTGTTTTGAATCAAAATAGCTAATTGGAAGCCAAAAGCAAAGAACCAAAGCATATAATTTTGAACTGGCCAACCGTGTAATTGCTTAAAAAGCCAAACGAAGTAGTTATCCTTTCTTTCTTTACGATCTTCCTGTAATGATGTGGAATTGTCCATGTATTAACTCCTCTTTCTTTATATTAGGTCACACAATATATTGTGCCTTATCCGCATTTTTATCAAAAAAGCATCTGTATCTAGTATAGTAGTTAATAAATTTAAAACAAGAGTTTACAATTTTCGTTAAATATGCGGGTAGGTGTCATTTAAAATTTGGATAGCGCTTTCTTCATCTTGATGATTATCTTCAACTAACTTTTTATATATTTTTTTGTCTTTATGATTCAATAAGCCACGTATTTTTTATTTTTATGTTTACTTTTTCAGTCGTTTTTTACCTTATTCTAAAGTGAGCCGTCAAAACACTAAGAATGTATCAGTTCAAAAGAAAAAGATTTTACCTCAAACTGGTACAAAAACAACGGATATAAGTATTCTCGGTTTAGCCTTTGCTACTGCAGCCTCTCTACTTGGACTTATTAGCGATAAAGTTAACAGAAAAAAGCATAATTAATTATCTTAAAAAACGTTAGATTGCTTTCTAACATTTTTTCTAGCGTTACCATTTCTACTTTTGATATAATTTTTAATTAATAAGTATTTTTTTGAAAGGAGATCAACCATGGTTAAAGAATTCAAAGAATTTATTTCTCGGGGTAACATGATGGATTTAGCTGTCGGGGTTATTATCGGGGCTGCTTTTACAGCAATTGTAAATTCTTTAGTCAAAAATTTAATTAATCCTCTAATTGGATTATTTATTGGAAAAATTGACCTTTCCAACTTAAAATTCACTATTGGTGAAGCTACATTTAAATACGGTAGCTTCTTAAATGCTGTTATTAACTTCTTAATTATTGCTCTAGTTGTCTTCTTCTTAATTAAGTTAGTTAACAAAATTACACCTAAAAAAGAAGTTGAAGAAGATCCTGCACCAACTAACGAAGAAATATATCTTCGCCAAATTCGTGACTTATTGCAAGAAAAGAATAAGTAGAATAATAATATTTTTATATAATTCAATTTCTCTATATTGATCAAAACAAAAATACCGCTAAATCAAGGTTCACTACTACCAAGATTTAACGGCATTTTTATTTTTAACTTCTATTCAATTAATACTCTGAAGCACCGGAACTTGTATCAGTTTCTTCTTGCTTCTTTTCCACATGCTCTTCATGCTTAGATGCACCAGTTGCAGTATCAACTTCATCTCTCTTATAAGTTGCACCCGTTGTAGCATCCGGATCATCTACTAGCTTTTGACCAGTAGTTTCACAGAAGTACTTCACAAATGGATAAATATCTTGTACCCATTCATAAGTTCCCACGTAATTTCCTTCGTCATCTTCAATTCGCTTGTAGTCATGGAGAATCAACTTATGGCGATTGCCATTAGGCACGGGCATCTTCACTTCATCATGGCCATCTATCTTGTTTCTTAAAGCATAAATAACTTTCTTGGCTTCAGGAATAACATTACGAATATCTGGATGAACAGCGCCCATTGTATCACCAACTTGATCTGGCGTACGTTTAGCGAGCATTTTCTTATTTGGATCAGTTGGTCTGTTATACCACAAGAATTGATTATTATCATCTACATAAGTTAATTCACCAAATGCACGACGAAGCATCCAATTAATTTGGTTAACAGTAAGAAGACCTGCATCAAGCTTTACATAATCATCGCCTTCAGCTGCATGTACTTTTTTAGCAGCTTTATTTAACCAATCTGGATCATTTTTATCTACACCTTCGACTGTGTAGCGTGATTTACCAGTAGCATCAAAATCCTCTTTAATATAATCTTCTTCTTTTAAGTCTTGTAACCATTTAGGTTCTGCCATTTTATTTCACCTCATAAATCTACGTCTCTTCAACTTGATTATACCCACTAACGAAAGGGCTTGCAATGTTTATATGCAGTATTTTATATATAAAGTTGGCATAATATATATTTATGGAATATAAATTATTTTTAAAATTAGATGTTGACTAAAAGTAAGTTATACGATAATATAACTTGTGAAAAGTAAGAAAGGAGCTAATGATTATGTTTAATGTACGTCAAGCAAATTCTTGTTGTTGCAATTGTCAAAAAAATTTGGCAATTATTTGGCGTACAGTCATTAGTTCATTCAAGAATTTCTCTAGTTAGAAACTAGCTTTTCAAAGTTATAACTATGATTTTTCTCAAGAGCTGTTGACATTAGGCCAATGGCTCTTTTTTGTTTGCTTAGAATTGGAGTTGAATAAAGTGCAAACTACTCTCGTTGTTTTAGTGGCCATCGCTATTCTAGCTGGTATGGCTTACTTGCATAAAAAGAATTGGGGATTTACTAAATTAGTATTCCTCTCCCTTATCGTCGGAATCGTCTTTGGCGTTTCCCTTCAATTAATTTTTGGTGCTAATAGTAATATTGTAAAAAATAGTATCGACTGGATTTCCATTGTTGGAGATGGCTATGTTTCCTTACTACAAATGCTAGTAATTCCTCTAATCTTTGTTTCTTTAGTTGGTGCATTCACTCAACTAAAAATGACTACTAAGATTAGAAAAATTGCTACCAGTGTTTTAGCTATTTTGTTAGGAACTACAGCTGTTGCTTCCTTCTTAGGTTTCAGTAGTGTAGCTATTTTTAATTTAGGTGGGGCTGGCTTTGCTAAGGGAATGTCTGCATCCTCCACTGCTCTTACCTCTATTAAAGATCATCAAGCTCAATTAAAAGGCTTGACCCTTCCTCAACAAATAACATCCTTCTTCCCACAAAATATTTTTGCGGATTTTGCTGGAATGCGCTCAACTAGCACAATTGCAGTAGTAATTTTTTCTATTTTTGTTGGAATTGCCTTCTTACAAATTAAGAAAGAAAAAGCAGATGTAGCTGCTACATTTGCACGCGGTATTCAAGCCTTACGTGCAGTTATCATGCGCATAGTTAAGATTGTACTTGAAATCACTCCTTATGGAATTTTTGCTTTGATTGCTAGAACTACTGCAAGTAACAGTTTTGCAACAATGAGTAAACTACTTGTCTTTATCGTTGCTGCTTACCTTGCAATTGCTGTTATGTTCATTGTTCATGCAGTTCTACTTTTAATTAACGGAATTAATCCAATTACCTACTTCAAGAAGGCATGGCCTGTCTTAGTCTTTGCTTTCACTTCTAGAACTAGTGGTGGTAGTTTACCACTTAACGTACGTACTCAACGTGAATCAATGGGAGTAAGCGATACGATTGCCGACTTTGCTGCTAGCTTTGGTTTAACTATTGGTCAAAATGGATGTGCAGGTATTTATCCATCAATGGTAGCAGCAATCACTGCCCCACTTGTTGGAGTTAACATTTTCTCATGGCAATTTGTATTAAGTTTAGTTGTAATTGACGTTATTTCTAGTTTCGGCGTTGCCGGTGTTGGTGGCGGTGCTACATTTACTACTCTAATGGTCTTAGGTGCTCTTAACCTACCAGTAACAGTTTTAGGTGTTTTAATTGCTATTGACCCAGTTGTTGATATGGCTAGAACTGCTCTTAACGTTAACGACTCAATGGTTGCTGGTGTTATCACTGCTAAGCGTACCGCAGAACTAAACTGGAATACTTTTAATAATGAAAAATCTGATGTAGATGCTGAAGTTGAATAGCTTACTAAAAATTTTTATTGACATTATTTTTTTAGCGTTGTAATATTATGACAACAAAATTAATTAAAGCTTAGAAAAGATGAGTAATTACTTAAAGCATCCCCCAGAGAGTCGGATTAGGTGCAAGCCGATGTTGCTGATGTAATGAAGATGGTCTTGGAGCTAAATTAAAGTGCAAGCTAATTTAAGTAAGCAATTTACGATTGACGTTCGTTATCATGTCCGAGTCTTCCAAATGTTGGAGTACTTAGTGAGGAATTAATTGTAAGATTAATTCGAATGCAGGGTGGTAACACGCTATTAAGCGTCCCAAGTGTAGTTTAAAAACTATACTTGGGGCGCTTTTTCTTTTGCTCAATTAGTTTATTAAATTCAAAGGAGGGATTATTTTGAATATCAAAAAAGAATATTTTAGTGAACAGGTATTTAATCGAATGTGCAGCTTACATTCTCTGATCCCTCTTGTCAGCGGATCTTCAGATAATATTTAAAAGAAATTTTTAGTTAAAATTAGGAGGTAGATTTGATGACAAAATTAGCACATTACGATATTGTTGGTAGTTTCTTAAGACCAGAAGAATTAAAAGAAGCAAGAAAGAATTTCAATCAGGAAAAGATTTCACAAGAAGAGCTAACTAAAATTGAAGATCAAGAAATTAAAAAGCTAATTCAAAAAGAAGAAGAATTAGGACTAAAAGCAGTCACAGACGGTGAATTTCGTCGTAGTTGGTGGCATCTTGACTTCTTGTGGGGATTAAATGGCGTTGCCAAATATGATTACAAAGAGAGCTATAAGTTCTACGGTGCTAAAACTAGGACCGATAATGCAGAGCTATCTGGAAAAATTGCTTATAATCCTGACCATCCTTTTTTTGAAGCATTTAAATTTGTTAAGGCTAATGTAAAAAATGCAATTGCTAAGCAAACGATTCCTTCTCCAACTCTACTATTTCGGGACAATCGCTCTGATAATTGGCCTAACTTCTACGATAATAAAAAAGCTTACTTAGATGACCTAGCTACAGCCTACAATAAAACAATCAAACATTTTTATGATTTAGGTTGTCGCTATATTCAAATTGATGATACTACTTGGGCTTTTTTGATCAGTAAATTAAACGAAACACAAAATGATCCCAAAGAACATGAAAAATATGTTCAATTAGCAGAAGAGTCTGTTTATGTAATTAATAAGTCAATAGAAAAGCTGCCTGCTGATCTAACAATTGCTACACATATTTGTCGTGGAAATTTTAAGTCTACTTTTCTTTTTTCTGGTGGATATGAACCAATTGCGAAATATCTTGGGCAGTTAAACTATGATCGCTTTTTCTTAGAATATGACAGTGATCGTGCTGGTGATTTAAAACCAATTAAGCAAATTTGGAATAATCGTGATAATGTCACTATTGTTCTAGGCTTGATTACTTCAAAAAATGGCGAATTAGAAGATCCGATTACAATCGCAAAACGCATCAGGGAAGCCGGCCAATTAGTACCCTTGAATAATCTGGCTCTAAGTACCCAATGCGGCTTTGCTTCTACTGAAGAAGGAAACATTTTAAGTGAAGCTGATCAATGGAAAAAGATTAAATTTGTTGTTAAGATAGCAAATAATATTTGGAAAAGTTTTTAACGGAGGGAAATATTATGGGTAAAGTTGAAAGTTTTTAATTAGATCATACTAAAGTTAAGGCACCTTACGTTCGTTTAATTACTGTTGAAGAAGGACAAAAAGGCGATAAAATTAGTAATTTTGATCTTCGTTTGGTTCAGCCTAATGAAAATGCCATTCCTACTGGAGGCTTGCATACCATTGAACACTTATTAGCTGGATTATTACGTGACCGCATTAATGGTTATATTGATTGTTCACCATTTGGTTGTCGCACCGGCTTCCACCTCTTAGTTTGGGGTACTCCATCTACTACAGAGGTAGCTAAGGCACTTAAAGAATCGCTTGAAGAAATTCGCGATAACATTACCTGGGAAGATGTTCCAGGTACTACAATTAAATCTTGTGGTAATTATCGCGATCACTCCCTTTTCTCAGCTAAGCAATGGTCAAGAGATATTTTAGAAAAAGGTATTTCCGATGATCCCTTTGAGAGACATGTTGTAGAATAATTTTTCTGAATAAATATAAAAATGCATTATTACTAGTTTGAAACTAGTAATAATGCATTTTTTAATTATTTTTCTTATATCTATTCCACAAAACTATATTGCCAATTACCAGCATACATATCCAGATAGCTGCGAGAAATACGTTGTTTTGGTAACTTTGTTTACTTTGAATATTACCCCAAATCACACCAATATATATTCCACTCAGAATTGCACTTAATGTAATGCTAGTTAAGATAACTACTAAATTTGTTATTTTTTTCTTATAGTTTAGCAGCTGAAGCCAATTGTAGACTATCTCACAAATTACGATTAACACTACTAGTAGGTCATACCACCATTCTTGTCGCTTAACAAACATATTTATCGTATCAATAAAATAATAGCCACAAATCATTGCAAATAAATCTAAAGTAAGCAATTGTCCTACAATGGTGTTCTTTTCTTTTTCTTTCATAAAAGTCCCTTTATCAATCTTATTGTTTCTTTTAATTATAGAACAATAGCCTTCATTTCAGCATTAAAAATATTAAAGCTGGCTTTAGGCACTTAAGATATGGAAGTAACTTAAAACAATTCCTAAAATCAAAACAAACCAGATCATCTTAGTGGACGTCACATGTTTCTTTCCTAGTAACCAGTAAACTAAAGCTACAAGTAAAACAGGTACTAAAGATGGCATAATTTGATTTAAAATTGTTTGCATCTTTAATGTTACTTTGCCTGCTCGATATACAAAGGGGACTTTCACATTAACTACAGTTGGTATCAAAGCCCCAACGACGGTAACCCCAAGTAAAATAGCAGAGTCGGTAATTGCATTTAACTTACCTGAAGCAGAATCAATTAATTTTGCTCCCTGTGAATAACCGAGGTTTAAAAAGCCAAATCTTGTGAATAAAACAATCAAATTAACAATTATCCACAAGAAAGCTCCAAAAGGATTTCCTCGTAATCCCATATATGCACCAATTGATCCACAGATTGTAGGAATAATAGCACCAAAAATTGTGTCTCCTACTCCAGCTAAGGGGCCCATTAAACCTGTCTTTAAGCCGGCGATTGTTTCTTTAGCTTTACTTCCTTGCTTTTCTTCAATTGCCAGATCCATTCCAATGATAAAGTTTCCATCAAATGCATTCACGTTGAAGAATTGTGACTGCATCTGCATCATTTCAACTAATTCTTCATCTTTGTACCAGCGTTTTAAAAATGGCAAAACAGTATAAAAGTAACCGGGAGCCATCATTTTTTCATAGTTCCAAGATAACTGACTAGCCCAGAGCCAACGCCAATTTGCTCGGAAAAGATCCTTTTTTGTTAATTTATTTGAATTAGTTTTCATATTCTCCCTCTTCATTTGTATATTCTTCACTCTCAGTTACTTTTTCTGAACTATTTTTCTTTGTATTTAATTTTTCTACTTCACGAGTGTAGTGAAGGTAAGCTAAGGCTGCTCCCAGCAACGCTACCCCTAGCATTGGCATTTTTAAGTAAGCTGCTGCAATGAAGCCTATTGCTAAATAAGAAATAAATCTTTTAGTTGGTAAGTATCTAAGTAAAATTGCAATACCAACAATTGGCAAAATATGCCCAGATACTTTTAACCCATCAGTCAACCAAGCTGGAATTATTCGTAGAATTGCTTTAACAACATCATTTCCTACTACAAGTAAGATAAAAACTGGGATTGCACGTGAAAATCCCCAGGTAAATGTTCCCCACAATGCATTTCTTGCTGCAGCATTTGGCTTATTTTCTTTAATAAAAGTATCAATTCGATGTTGAAAAATAGTATTAGCAAATCTGGCTAAAACATCTAGTTGGACCATTAAGAGTCCTACTGGAACTGCCAAACCAATTGCAAACTGCACACCTTTTCCTGAAATAACGGCGTAAACTGTACCAACAATTGCACCAGTCATAAAGTCCGGCATTGATGCTCCTCCATATGTTGAAACCCCTAAGACCATTAATTGGAGCGTTGCTCCAACTGCCAGCCCAGTTGTAATATCACCCATAATAATTCCTGAAATCATCCCAATTGCTAAAGGATTATTCACAATTGATACAGTCAATTGATCAATAATTGCCCAAAATGCTAGGCAAGTTAGTAATAAAATCTGCCACCATTGTATTGTCATTGTCTTATCTTTCCTTTACTTTTTTAATAACTCCATAAATTCTTCTTTGTCTTCTGACGGCACCATTTGATGATAAAGATGACAACCGTGCTCATTTAAGTAGCTAAAATTATCCACATCTTCTGCAGTAACAGCCACACTCTTCGCAACTTGACGTGAATCAGCCTTAGTAGACATGTTTCCTACATTAATTTCAGGCAAGTTCACACCATTATCAACCATTTGACGTAAAACCCCAGGATTTTTAACTAAAACTAAAACGGTTTGACCCTTATATTTTCCTTCATTAATTCTTCTGGCTGCACCTTTAGCAGTCAAAATACTTAAGTGAACACCATGCGGACATGCGGTCTTTAAGGCTGTTTTTTGAATATCATTCTTTACGATATCATCCCCAACTACCATAATTCGCGTTAATCGCAATGCATTTGTCCACATGGTGGCAACTTGTCCGTGGATAAGTCTTTCATCAATTCGAACGTTATGCATAGTTTGTGGTTCTACTTCCGCATTTTCATTTAATTCGTTACTTTGATGAGACTCTTTCTTGTTTGAGGTGGTCTTCTCTCCAATTGGCTTTCCAACAGGCGCCATATTTTCTTTAGCTTGTTTGATTGCTTCCTTCATCGGAGTTCCCATTACTGCCGCTAGCAAAAGTGGCAAGCACAGACCGCTGTATACTTTTACTTCAGGATGTTCTTGCTGATAGCGTAATGCAGCGTTAGCAGGAGTTCCTCCGGCAATATCCACAATAATAGTTGGCACTTGTTCAAAACTTTCGGCAGTTTGAGCAATCTCATCAAGTAAATCATCTTGATTCATTGTTTGTTTAAAAGCAATCGCTTTTACATTTGATAATTTTCCTGCAATCATTTCACAGCTAGCTAGAGTTGCCTTAGCATATTCACCATGACTAACTATTAAAAAGTTATCCACATTTAATTCCTCCAGAATTCACAATGTTTATATTTTATCCTAATTGGTATGTAAATTAAAGCTAAATATAATAGCGCTTTGTAGTATATTATAAGGAATTGGTATAGTTCAATTTTATTTTTTTATACTTGTAATCGGTATCATTATTGATACAAAAAGAAGACCCTACTTGGCAAAAGTAGAGTCTTCTTAAGGAATATAACTATGAAAATTTTATTTAATGAAATATTATTTAAGAATTTAATTTTTGTTGATATATGAGGATTATAGGAAAATTTATTTTAATTACTTAGTAAAGCCAACATCATACCATGAATTTGCAGATGGCTTAAGTGACCAGCCAGTTACCTTGTTGTTAACTGCAGTTACTGACCAACTGTTTGTGGTAGGTACAACATAGGCATTGTCATACATCCATTGTTGCCACTTATCAAATGCTTGTACACGGTACTTGTGGTTAAAGGCCTTAGTTGAATCAATGTTATTAAGAAGTTTAGATTGAGTTGGAGAAACAAAACGAGCAAAGTTGTATGGAGCACCTTCACTGTAAAGGTCCATTGGTGATGGTTCAGATGATAAACTCCAACCACCTTCAAAAACATCAATCTTAGGACTGTCTGCTTGAATATCTTGTACCCAAGAGTTGAATTCCATTGGACGACCCCCAACAAATTTAGCATCTAAGCCAATCTTTTGCCATTGTTGGAGGTAGTTAGTCCAGATCTTTTCAGCATTAGGTTGTGTATTACGAACAGCAACGTTAATAGTTAACTTCTTACCATTTGGTTGACGACGGTATTTTTCACCCTTCTTCTTCTTGTAGCCGGCCTTGTCTAATAACTCGTTAGCTTTCTTCAAGTTGTATGGGTAACCCTTAATACTCTTATCAGAGAAGTCGCCAAATTGTGCTGGGATAAATGTGTTAATTCTAAATGACAAACCATTGCCGTAACGCTTGGCAACAGCGTCAATGTTCATTGCATAAGCCATCGCCTTACGTAATGAGACATTGTTCATCTTAGCGTTCTTATCCTCAACGTTCTTGCCAGTCTTCTTGTCAAACTTACCTACCTTAAAGCCTAAGTAGCTGTAAGATAGAGGAATCTTACCAATGAAGTTAACGCCCTTAGTATCCTTAACATTGTTCCATTGAGCGTTAAGCACACCAGTAACATCAAACTTATGACTCTTAATAGCTTGAGAAACAGAGTTAGTTCCGATTACTTCCATAGTAACCTTGTCTAAGTTTGGCTTACCACGCCAGTAATGTTCATTTGGTACATAAGTAACTGATTGACCACGAACAACTTTTTGAACCTTGTATGGACCAAAGAAAAGTGGTTGTTTACGAACCTTATCATCTGATAAAAGTTTATCAAATGGAACGTCTTTCAAGTAGTGGTATGGTTCTGCACTTTCAAGGAAGTAACCATTACCAGATTGAAGCATACCTGGTTTCATTTCCTTAAAATGAAGTACAACTTTTCGACCATCTTCACCATTTGGCATTTCAATACCGGAAATCTTGTCGGCCTTACCTTTGTGATATTCATCTAAACCAACCAGGTTAGCCAAAGAATCCGTATATCTTGAAGTCTTGGTCTTAGGATTACCAACAATTTCGTAAGCATATTCAACGTCCTTAGCAGTTACTTGTTTACCGTCAGACCACTTAACGCCCTTCTTAACTTCAATGGTAATAGTCTTAGCATCCTTATCTAACTTGAAGGTAGCTGCACCTTTGTTGTTAATTTTATAGGTATCATTAACAGCGAAGAGTCCTTCTAAACCTGGCCCTTGAATTTCACTATCAGTTGAAGTGTCAGATAATTCTGGTAAGAAAATACCTGTGAAAGGTGAGTCACTTTCAATTGCGTACTTTAATGTTCCACCTTTTTTAACTTGTTTCTTAGGAACTGCTTCCTTAAAGCTAACTTTCTTATCGCTAGCATTATTATTATTGTTATTCCCACAAGCAGTTAAAGTTAATGCCGCACCGGACAATACTGTAATTGCTCCTAACCACTTAACTTTTTTCAATTTGTTCTCCTCCTTTATGAGATGACTTAAATTTCTTGTTTTTGATTATATGATATTAAAGTGAAAAAAGCAATATAAAATTTAAAATATTTTAGTTATAAATTTTATTTAGCTTAAAATTACAATAGAATTTATTCCTTATTTATAATATATAGACTGAAAGCCATTAAAATAAAGATGAGCAAATAAAAAAAACTAATATACTTTCGTTATTTAAACGAAAATATATCAGTTTCTTTCACATATTTTTTATTAATTAAGATTTCTTTTTAATATTTCTTTTAGGAGTAAAATTTAAAGCCAATACTGAACCAATTACTAAGAAGGTTCCTAGCCAATCCATCCCCGACATTACTAAACCAAAAACTAAAACTGAACCAACTGTAGCTGATAGGGGTTCAAATGCATCTAGTAAACTTACATTCGATGGTTTTACGTAGCGTAGAGCGTTAGCCATAATTTGAAATGGAATAATCGTTCCAATAATAATTATTGCACTTACGTCCAGCCATACTCTAAGTGTATTGGGAATTGATGGAAACTGCGGATATACAAGCATCAGTCCAATTCCCGCCAATAGCATTCCCCATCCCGTTACAACCAAACTTGATACTCTTTTAACAAGTTTAACCGGGATTAAAGTATAACTTGCTTCTCCTAATGCCGATAGCAATCCAAAAAGCAATGCAAGAGGAGTAATTGCTAGCTGATTAAAATTACCATGAGTTGATAACAAAAATACCCCAATAAAAGCTAGGATAGCAGCTAGCACATCCAATCTTCTTAATACTTGTTGATGAGTGACAGCCAAATATGTTAGGACGAAAAATGGTCCAATAAACTGCAAAATCGTAGCAATTGATGCATTTGCCATTTCAATTGCAATAAAGTAAAAGACTTGTACTGGTAACAAGCCAAAAATCCCATAAGCAATAATATGAAGAGTATTTTTCTTATCTTTTAAAACTGAAAATGGCTTTTGGTGTAAGACTGTCGCAATAATTAATAAAACAATCCCAGAGATAATTAATCGGATTTGTGTTAACCAAATCGGTGTAATCTTACTACTCACTTTAAATAGAGATTCTGCAAATAATCCAGATATTCCCCACATTACTGCTGCTAAAGCAGCTAGGACTGTCCATAACCTACTTTTTGACTGTTTATCCATCCAACTTTTCCTCACAAATTAAAATTGATCTAAATCATCATAACATACTTCCTTTGTTACTTATTTCTCGCTTCATAAAAAAATACTGCCCGAAAAATCGAGCAGTATTTTTTATATTCACCTAATCTAAATCTTTTCCGTTTGATTCAATAACTTTCTTATACCAATAGAATGAATCCTTTGGCATTCTTTCTAAAGTGCCTTTACCGTTATCGTCACGATCTACATAGATGAAGCCATAACGCTTACTCATCTGTCCAGTACCAGCAGATACTAAGTCAATACATCCCCAAGTAGTATAACCAATAAGATCTACACCATCATTAATCGCACGCTCCATTGCCTTAATGTGCATTCTTAAGTAGTCAATTCTATAATCATCATGAATTTTTCCATCTTCACTAATTTCATCGACTGCACCAAGGCCATTTTCAACAACCATCATTGGAATATCGTAACGGTCATACATTAATTCAAGATAGTATTGTAAACCATCTGGATCAGTTGCCCATCCCCATTCAGAATACTTCAAATATGGGTTCTTGGCTCCAGCAGCAAAGTTGCCACCTACTTTATCCTTTACTTCATGGGTTGTAACAACATTAGACATGTAATAAGAGAAAGTATACATATCTACTTTTCCTTCAAGTAAGTCTTGCTTATCTTGATCAGTGATATCAAGATGAACATTATGTTCATCCCATAATCTCTTAGCAAATGTTGGATATTTACCCTTGCATTGCACATCGCCGCAGTAGAAAATATTCTTTTCCCAGGAATGGAAATTAAGCAAAATATCCTTTGGATCCGGTGTAAGAGGATAATCAACAATACCACAAATCATATTTCCGATTACATAGTTTGGATCAATCTCATGAGCTGCTTTAACTGAACGAGCAGAAGCAACAAATTGATAGTGTAACTTTTGATATGCATGTTGATAGTCTTCATCTGTTCCATTACCACCAAACATATCTAAGAACATAACGGCAGTATTAATTTCGTTAAAGGTTAACCAGTATTTAACTAATCCCTTGTATTCTTTAAACAAAGTAGTGGCATATCTTACGTAACAATCAATCATTCCGCGATCTTGCCAGTCGTTATACTTTTCACTTAAATGAAGGGGGTCTTCATAGTGAGAAATAGTTACAAGAGGTTCAATACCATATTTTTTACATTCTTCAAAGACTCGACGATAAAAATCTAAGCCTTTTTGGTTTGGTTCTTTATCATCACCATTTGGAAAAATTCTAGTCCAAGCAATTGAAAGGCGGAAGTTCTTAAAGCCCATTTCTGCAAACATTTTAATGTCTTCTTCATAATGATGATAAAAATCAATTGCTACATGGTTTGGATAATATTCGTTTGGATCAATTGCACCAACTGCTCCTTTGGGAAGACCCGCACCTGGAACAGAAGGAATTTTTTGCATCTTATCATCAAACTTATAAGTAAGCATGCGGGGATGATCTAGATTACCTGCTGTCATAATATCAGTTACTGATAAGCCTTTACCATCTACATCGTAGGCACCTTCAATTTGATTTGCGGCAGTAGCTCCGCCCCATAAAAAGTTCTTTGGAAATGACATACTATATTCTCCTTTTTAACACTAATCATTTTTATTATATATGAAATCGATTACATTATTTAAGCCATTTGTGGATTTTCATTAGTTGAGACTTCTTTTTCAGTTGCTCCTTCTAAGTCTAAAATCTCTTGACCAACCTTGACTTCACCTTGACAAACTACTGAAACTTTTTCATAATCTTTAGAATTTGTAACAACAATCGGTGTAGTAACAATATAACCAGCTGAATGAATTTCATCGATATCAAAATTAACTAGCTCATCACCAGCCTTAACTTCGTCACCCTTGTCAACTAAAGTTTCAAAGCCTTTGCCTTGTAAGTTAACTGTATCCATACCAATGTGCATTAAGATTTCTGCACCATCTTTTGTCTTCATACCAATTGCATGTCCTGTTGGAGAAGTCATCACAACTCTACCATCGTCTGGTGCGTGTAAAACTCCTTGACTAGGTTCAATGGCTACACCTTCACCCATTGCACCACTTGAAAATACTTCATCTTTTACTTCAGATAATGGTAATAATTCACCATCTAAAGGACTAACCAATTCAGTTGATACATTTAAATCAGTATTACTTGCTGGAGCAGCTTTAGCAATTACATCAGCTTGATTTGCTACTTCTTGAACAGCCTTTGCTTGTTTTTCATCATAATCAGCATCAACACTCTTCTTACCAAGTGCTATTTGTAGTACAAATCCTAAAACAAATGATACGGCCATGGCAATCATCAAGCCATAAACACTCATATCAACCCCGCTCTTTGGGCCAATAGTAGCTGGAATAGAGAAGATTCCCATACCACCCATCATGTACATTCTGGTACCAAAGAAGCCGATTAAGCCGCCACCAACACCAGCAGCAATACAACTTAAAATAAATGGCTTTTTACGTGGAAGAGTTACACCATAAATAGCTGGTTCAGTAACACCAAAGATTCCTGAGATAAATGCTGGTAAAGCAATTCCCTTTAATTTTTGATCTTTTGTTTGTAATAAAATTGCTAAAACGACACCAATTTGTGCAAAAGAAGCACCTAATGACAATCCTAAAATTTGATCATATCCCATTGCAGCTACATTAGACATCATAACTGCGACAAATCCCCAGTGAACACCGAAGATAACGAATACTTGCCAGAAAACGCCAAGTAAAACTCCGGCTAGAACTGGACTAAAGCCGTAAATAGCTGAAGTCATAGCAGCTAATGCATTACCAATCCAAGTAGCAATTGGTCCAATAATTAAAAAAGTCAATGGAACAACAATTAACAAGGTAACAAATGGTACTAAGAAAGTTTTTACAACAGTTGGAATCCACTTTTTACACCATTTTTCAATAATTGAAGCAAATCACACTGCCAAAATTATTGGAATAACAGTTGAGGTATAGTTCATAGAAATAATTGGGATACCTAAGAATGTTGCATGCACTTGTGAATGTAGAAAAGTGCCATTAAATATGTCAAATAAAACTTTTTTACTGTGTAAATAAGTTGCGATTTGTTCAGCCGTATCATAAGCATGATTATACTTAATCTTCATAAATCCTAGTAGAGAACCATCAAGTTCTCCGCTCTTATGATGCTTATTTCTTAAAAGTCTTACTAATAATACTCTCAAGTGGGTAATAAAGCGGCTATAGTTAAATGACTCTGTAGCTAAGTCCATTTGATATTTGTATTGAATAATATCAATAATCCCGCTTATGAACTCAGTTATTTCAACTGTTTCTTGCACTTGATCATTATCAGATGCCGCATTAACAAAATGATAAGTCATAAAAGTACTTTCACTTACTGGCAAGTTAACCTTCATTTCTTTATTAATTAAAGCAATGACTTTTTCACTAATTTTATATTCCTTAGGAAAAAGATTCTTAACTTCCCAACGTATATTGGCAGCACTAATATCAATATTATCTTCAATTCTTGAAAGGGCAAAATCAATATGATCAGCTAAAGCCAAGTGTTGAAAGTCGTTGAACTTTACATTCAATAAAAGTTCAACCATCTGGATCACCTTATTAGTTAAATCGATGGTCGAAGCGTTTATTTCTTTAACTTGGTTAACTTCATCTTGATGAGAGTTGGCAATGAAACGTCTTTCAATTTTACTCTCATCAATCTTATCACCCTTTTTTAGGCCAAAGCTAACGCCTTTACCTAGAACTACTTGTTCTTGACCTTGGTCGTCCTGAACCAAGGCTGCACTATTATTAAATGTTTTAAGAAATATCATCCGACGAATCACGTTTATATAGAAAAAGGAACTGCTTTTACACAGTTCCTTCTCTACTATCTAGTAATACTATCTGCACGGCCTTTATAATCACCGTTTTCAGTTCCAATAATTAATTCTTCGCCTTCCTTAATGAAATCTGGTACAGTTACAACTAAACCAGTATCCATTGTTGCAGGCTTACCACCACCAGCAGCAGTTGCACCCTTGATTTCTGGTTGAGTCTCTTTAACTGTCATCTTTACAGTGGATGGTAAGTTAATTCCGATTAATTTACCTTCATCAGTAAACTTAAGGTCTACTTCAATATTTGGCATTAAGAATTTAGCTTCTGAAGCTAAATGTTCTTTAGGAATTAAATATTGTTCATAAGTATCTGTATCCATAAAAATAAAGTTAGTGTCATCATCGTAAAGATATTGTGCCTTTTTCAAGGAGACATTAACTAAGTCTACTTTTTCACTTGGACGCATTGTTTTATGTACAACTGCACCACTCATAACATCACGCAAATCCATTTGCATAACTGTATTACCCTTACCAGGTTTGTGGTGATTACTCTTTAATACTTCAATCAACTTACCATCTTGGTTAAAAATCATACCTTTTTTTAATTCAATTGCTTGCATTAACAAGTACCTCTAAAATTTCTTAATATACATATCACTAATTTCATGATTACCATACTTTTTAATAATCATGTCTGCTCGTTTTTTAGTTGGTTCAATATACTCGTGTAAGTTCTTCAAATTAACATCTCGCCAAACTTTTTTGGCAAAAATATCTGCTTGTTCACGTGGTACATGAGCCCATTGATAAAAATAATTGTCTGGATTATTGCGATTAATTTCTAACATTAAATGATAGCGATCAAGATACCATCTTTCTAGGTCCTCTTCACTAGCATCTAGATAAATCACATAATCTAAGAAATCACTTGGCGGTGCTTGGCCGTTAGGAGGAACTTCTAGTAAATTTATTCCTTCCACTACTAAGACATCCGGCTGTTCAACCGATCCAACTTCATTAGGAACTAGATCAGAAATTTCCTGTGAGTATAGTCGATATGGTACTCTTTCTTTACCAGCTTTAACACTTGACAGAAAAGTAGAAAAGGCATCCCAATTAAATGATACTGGGAAGCCCTTTTGATCCATTAAGTTTTTAGCTTTAAGTTCTGCATTAGACATTAAAAAGCCGTCAGTAGAAACTTGAGCAATCTTTTTATCCGGTTCA
Source organism: Lactobacillus sp. UMNPBX19 (assembly GCF_002553805.1). NCBI lineage: Bacteria > Bacillati > Bacillota > Bacilli > Lactobacillales > Lactobacillaceae > Lactobacillus > Lactobacillus sp. UMNPBX19. The sequence goes on along the minus strand of NZ_PCYR01000013.1, from coordinate 1,141 downwards.
AGGCGTTCAAATAACCGCGTTATTTTCTTGGCAAAGGTGGACTTACCAACAGCAACAGATCCCGTTACTCCAATTATAAAAGGAATCTTTTGCCACTGTTCTTTATAAAATGTTTGTTGAGTATGGTAAACAGCATTTTTTTGACTCATGATATATTGAAGATTCTTCATCATGAAAATTTCTGCACTAAATTCATCACTTGGAGGAATTAATGCCTGCCACTTATCAGGTGTCAAGTGTAAAAATTGCTCTTGCATAAAAAGCCCGCCTTCCTTCTGCCTTGTTCCTAGTATTTTTACATTGTTCAGCCTATCATATATATTGAGAGAAAGAAAAGAAGATATCTATGAAAAAATTAATTCTTTTTGGTGATTCCCTACTTGCAGGGTATATTGATGGACACGCAACTAATATTGTAACTCAAGGACTGCAAGAAAAATTACCTAATTTTACAATTATTAATAATTCTGTACCTGGAAGTACAACTGAGGAGGCAATTGATTTTTATGATTTAAGGATTAAACCTTTCAATTACGACTTGGTTATACTTGCCTTAGGTACTAATGACGCAAACATGCAATTTGGCTTAAGCGCTGGGCGCTATGCACATAACTTGCAAGTTCTAGTAGATTTAATTGGTGTCGACAAAACAATTTTAATGGGACCTTCCTATACTAATTGGAAAATCGCCAAAGATCAAGCATGGCCAAAAACATTACAATTTGAATTAGTAGCTGAGCAATGTCATATCGAAAATAATATTCCATTCTTAAACTTTGCTAAAGTAATGCGTCAAACTGGTCATCCTAATAAATTATTGCAAAAAGATGGCATTCATTTGAATAATGAAGGAAATAGATTGTTGATTAAAAATTTAGCTGAATTAGTTAAGAATAAAGTAGCACTTTAACCGTCATAAAAAAGAGGCCATAGCCTCTCTTAACTTAAAAGGCTCTATAATAAATCCTGTTGATGACTTATCTTAGTGGTAAGTTGTTAACAGGTTTTTTACTGCATCAAAAAAAGAGGACACAGTCCTCTTAATTCAATAAAAATCATTACCACACAACATTTATTAATTACGCCGATTGTAAAATTAAATTGAACACTTGATAAAAAATAAAAAGTCCATTCGGACCTG
>NZ_PCYR01000139.1:0-395 GCF_002553805.1 Lactobacillus sp. UMNPBX19 | reverse complement strand
TTGGCTTGCCCAATATCCATCTTGGCTGCTTTTCCTTTTAGAATAACCTTCGCTGCTGCCAATGGGTCTTCACGCGGAATGCTCAATGCACGTGCGTAATCATTGGTTGTACCAGCAGGAATAATGGCTAACATTGGCCGTTTATCTAATGGTGCGATACCATTGACAACCTCATTGATTGTGCCATCGCCCCCAGCGGCAACTAGCAAATCAAAGCCCGCTTCCGCAGCTCTTTTCGCTTCAGTCATGGCAGAATTTGGCTCAGGAGTTGTCGCAAAGGCGCTCGTTTCATAACCAGCTTCCTCATAAACATCCAAAATATCGACTAAATCACGTCGAATGGCTTCACGACCAGAAGTTGGATTATAGATAATTCGTGCTCTTTTCATTCCGTC
>NZ_PCYR01000138.1:0-398 GCF_002553805.1 Lactobacillus sp. UMNPBX19 | reverse complement strand
ACCATTATCAATTTCTAGTGATAAGTGTGTTGAAACGTCTTGAGCTTTCTCTAGTAATTTTGTATCGATTGCAGGTAAATGCTCATTTGCTCCCAGTGCTTGCAACCAATTTAATGCCCAAGTTAACATGATGTTTGTATAGGCATTATCGGTGATACCACCAGTGGTTGCATCGGGGTAAGCTTCATGGAATTCGTCGGGACCCATCACTCCTGATAAATGATAGCGACCATCATCACCCAACATCACTTTATTTAACCAAAATCTTGAAGTTTCAACGACAACATCAAGACCACCTTCAAGAAGAATACTTTCATCCCCAGTTATCTGCACATAAACCCACAAATTATAAACGACAGCTAATGACACATGACGCTGCAATCTAGAATTATCTGGAT
>NZ_PCYR01000137.1:0-398 GCF_002553805.1 Lactobacillus sp. UMNPBX19 | reverse complement strand
AGCATCTTTATCTGTATGGCGATCTTTCATCGTCATGTGTTTAATATCAAATACTTGCGCGAGAGGTAACCGCAATTGACGTTCCGACAGAACTGGTGTCAATGTTGCAAACTCGCTAGCATAAATTTCTGGCAAGTCCCAAGCAACCATTTGCTCATCAAACATTGAAAAAGCTGTCACAACCGCACGATGGACACTGAATGGATCTTTAATATCATCAATCTTCATAGCAATTGTTATTTTTTCAGCCGCTGACCAAGCTTTTGGATAAAGCGCCGCCATTTTTTCAACGATTGCCGTCGTGTCATTTGGCACAGCATGCAAAAATACTTGGAAATCTAATAACGTCAATAATCGTAGTGCTGCTTCACCATTATCATCCGCAATCTCTTTTGAAA
>NZ_PCYR01000136.1:0-400 GCF_002553805.1 Lactobacillus sp. UMNPBX19 | reverse complement strand
TTAGCCATTGGAAAAATGGGCGTCTCATTTGTCTGAAAATCCTCCTCTGAACACAAACTTATCCTTTTCGGGATTAATTTGAACTGCCTTCACATGGACACCTTGTACCTTTGGTGCCCTACCTAAATCAATTAACAACGTTTTTTTCTGTGCATCCAATGTCAACCAATTAGGTAGATCGACTTTTTTACCAAAATAGTCCATCACATATTTCACAGGCAAAGGTAATTGTCCCACAGCAACTGAATCTGCATGAAGTAATATCCCACCATGCTTTGTAACTTCTGGTGTCATTCTCATACCGAAATCAACAGATTGACCAAAAAGCTTATATGTGCCGTACAACATCATACCTTTTTTTTGCATTTCAAAGCGAAATTGATGACGTAAAGATGGATCA
>NZ_PCYR01000135.1:0-401 GCF_002553805.1 Lactobacillus sp. UMNPBX19 | reverse complement strand
TCCAGCTAGTCAGTTACTGCGGCATAATTTGCTAGTTTATGGGCTTGGTGGGATAGTTGTTCCATTCATTGGAGAATTAAGTTGATCGACTTGATCATTGCACTCATACTACAGATTCTATGAGAAGGGAGAAAGACAATAATGGTAGTTAAGACATTAGGTAAGTCAATTTTGGCAGTAATTGTCATAACGATTATTTGTGGTATCTATACTTTAATTGTTAGTGCAATTGGGCAAACCTTTTTTACCTCACAAGCAAATGGCAGTTTAGTTAGATCTGATCAAACAGTAAGGGGATCAGCACTAATCGCACAACCATTCACAAGCAAAAAATACCTGTGGGGTAGACAGATGAATATTACTGTTGGCGATATAACTGGACAAAAAAACAATAAAAATAT
>NZ_PCYR01000134.1:0-404 GCF_002553805.1 Lactobacillus sp. UMNPBX19 | reverse complement strand
AACTATTTTTCCTGTCCGGTCGTCAACCCACCGGATTACGGCCGTTTTCTTTTTTAATTGGTAACGAACCGTGATGTTTAAGTCGGTACTAGCAGGAGTTACGGGCGTGGCCGGTACCGCATCCTTAGCTGGATCCGTTAGTTGGTAACCATGGGGCAACGGGTCGGGTACCTCGGCAAAAGTAGCTTGTGCACCACTATGCCAATTTTCAGAATCCCGAGGATTGCCTTGATCATCCATTTGAAAATTAGTCGAGGTATTCGAAAAATAGTTTTTTGTCACATGTTCAGCTAAATTATCAACGGTCACAAAGGTAATGGGCCGGGCTACGTGGGTTGGCGCAACCGTTTGGCCATTTTTATCGACATAATGTATAGTTTCGTTGATAGTTTTAGCTTTGAAGT
>NZ_PCYR01000133.1:0-350 GCF_002553805.1 Lactobacillus sp. UMNPBX19 | reverse complement strand
TTATCGGTATTTTTCTTAATTTCCTTAATCGTGATTTTATTACGTCGGCAGTATCCGGATTTGCCACGACCTTTTAGAATCCCGTTTGGGAACGTAATCCCAATAGCTGCGATGTTAATTTGCGCGCTTTTATTGGCTAATATTACTTTTTCGGCATGGGAGTTTTATTTAGGATGGCTCGTGGTAGGATTTGCCCTGTACGAACTATATTCTAAAAACCACATTATTGAACGGACCGATACCTGATTGATCAGATGATAACGTTGATCAATCATAGGAATGAAGGAGCTAGGAACTAAGTAAGTTCCTGGCTTTTTAATTCCCAAGGATTTAAAAAGCGTGGATAAATA
>NZ_PCYR01000132.1:0-407 GCF_002553805.1 Lactobacillus sp. UMNPBX19 | reverse complement strand
CCTATGGTATTAAATTGAGAACGCTACAGACTAACGAAGCTGATTTGATGATTCAAAAAGCACTATATGGTTTATCAGATATTGAGTTAGTCAGAGTCATTCAAGCGACAACTTCTCCAAATAAACAAATTGATTTGCCAGCAATTAAGAAATCACTTGAAGGTAATTTCAGAAAAATACAAGTTCGCACAAAAGGTATTGAAACAAAAGTACAAACGAATGAACCCAAACAGTCATCAAATGATGAATCTAATCCTGCAATTCGTTTAGTACAGACCGTAAAATCAGTAGCTCCGTTACAATTCTTAAAGAATTTGCGGCAAAAAAATAATGGTTTTGTCGCTGATAACGAAGTGAAGGCTATTTCGGATATTGCAGAAATGAATATTATCGAACCTGAAGTGCTA
>NZ_PCYR01000131.1:0-409 GCF_002553805.1 Lactobacillus sp. UMNPBX19 | reverse complement strand
ATGCCAGTCAATAATATCACTGTCTTCAACCAACGCTTCGGTAAACGTATAATTATCGCCAGCGTTGTCAATCTTTTCATCGAAATCTGTAACCGCTTGTCCAATATCAAAATTAAGGGTAACGGTCGTATCCTTGGTCACGAGCTCAATGCCCGCCAAAGGATTTTTCAAAGTTAAATTAGTTCCATCATATGAAAAGTCAGAATTTTTATAAGTCCAGTCTTGATAAGAAATAGGAATCAGGCCAAGATGTGAATAAAATTCACCACTACCACTAAAGTATTTTGACCAATTACCCGATGCGTTAATTTTAGCGAATAAATCACGCAGCTGTGGTGGAATTTGCAACGCAATTTTCGAACCTTCAAGAATTTGTGCAACCCATGCACTACCATTGTAGTTAAAGGTA
>NZ_PCYR01000130.1:0-409 GCF_002553805.1 Lactobacillus sp. UMNPBX19 | reverse complement strand
AGCCTTTGCAGCAGCTTCTGAAGCCATTTGAGCAGCAAATGGAGTCGACTTACGACTACCCTTGAAACCAAGTGCACCAGCAGATGACCAAGCAACTGCGTTACCTTGAGGGTCTGTAATCATAACCAGAGTATTGTTGAATGTTGAATGGATATGAGCTACTCCAGATTCAATATTCTTTTTTACTCGACGCTTACGAGTATTTCTTTTCGTTGCCATAAATGTTTAGCCTCCTTTAATTATTTTTTCTACCTGCGATAGAAACTTTCTTACCTTTACGTGTCCGAGCGTTATTCTTCGTGTGTTGTCCACGAACTGGCAAACCACGACGATGACGCATACCACGGTATGAACCGATTTCTTGGAGACGTTTGATATTGAGACTAACTGTACGACGAAGATCACCTTC
>NZ_PCYR01000012.1:0-52975 GCF_002553805.1 Lactobacillus sp. UMNPBX19 | reverse complement strand
TAAGAGTTGGATTGATCGTCTTTTGGTATCTGAAAGTTAGTTTTTTCCCAGACACTTTTCTTATCTAAATATTTATTCAATATTAATTGAATTTTCCTTATCTTCTTCAGTTAACTTTGGTAAGGTAATGGTTAAAACACCATTGACGTCTTTGGCAGAAATGTCTTTAGAGTCAACATCAGGGATACGATAACTTCTTTGAATGTGACCAACGCTTCTTTCACGGTGAAGAACATTGCCATTGTTATTGTCTAAATTATCGAATGAATCCCGACTACCTGAAACGTTTAGAACGCCATCTTTATATGAAACTTTGATGTCTTTCTTATCCATTCCTGGCATGTCAACCTTAACAATATAGTCCTTATCAGTTTCTGCTACATCAGATTGCATAATGTTCTTGATGGAACTGTCGTCAAAAAAGTCTTTTGGAAAACTAAACCAATCACTTAATTGATCCATCATATTATCGTTGTTACGATTTTTCATCATTTCGTTTGCCATAATAAAACTTCCTTCCATTACGCTCTCTACAATCTCTATTGTAGTAAGTCCGTAGGGAAAGTAAAATATTTAGCACTCTAATTAGAGCGGTGCTAATAAAACTGAAAAAAATAGGATTTAGAGTGCTTCTAAATCCTATTTTTAATGGTTAGTCTAAGTCTTTACCGTTAGATTCAATAACTTTCTTATACCAGTTAAATGAATCCTTCTTTGAGCGTTCTAGCGTTCCTTCACCCTTGTCATTCTTGTCAACATAGATGAAGCCATAACGCTTGTCCATTTGACCCGTTCCAGCTGAAACTAAGTCGATGCATCCCCAAGGAAGATAACCCATCAAGTCAACACCGTCTAACACAACGGCCTTTTCCATTTGTTCAATGTGTTTTCTCAAGTAATCGATTCGATATGGATCATGAACTGAACCGTCAGCTTCGCGCTTGTCGTAAGCACCGAGACCATTTTCAACGATAAATAGTGGCTTGTGGTAACGGTCAGTTAGGTGGTTAAGAGAGATTCTCAAACCTTCTGGATCAATTTCCCAGCCCCAGTCACTACGCTCTAAAGTAGGGTTTTCGACGATAGCTTCTTGTAAGTCAGTTAATTCATCTGGTTTAACTTTCTTACTTGAAACAGTAGTGGATTGATAGTATGAGAAACCAACGTAGTCTACTGTACCTTCTTTTAAGGCAATCTTATCTTCTTCGGTGATATCTGGACGGTAGCCATTTCTTTCAATATAGTCTTCAACAGCATTTGGATATTCACCATTAACGTGGACATCGGAGAAGAAGTCACGTCTTTGTTCAAACTTATCAGCAAGTAAAACATCATCTGATGATGGAGTTAAAGGACGAACAGGTGAGTAATTAATCATACAACCAATTTGAAAGTCTGGATTAATCTTGTGGCCTTCTTTAACTGCTAAAGCAGAAGCAACTAATTCATAATGGGCAGCTTGATACATAGCCGCTTCTTTTTCTTTATCGCCCATTCCATTCTTAAACAAGATACCAGAGTTAGTGGCCATTAAGAAGTCGTTGTTAAAACTAGATTGATTATCAATTTCGTTGAAAGTCATCCAGTATTTAACTTTATTCTTGTAACGCTTAAAGCAAACACGGGCAAAGCGAACAAAGTAATCAATTAATTTACGGTTAGTAAAACCGCCATATTCTTTGACTAAATGATAAGGAATTTCAAAGTGAGAAAGGGTAATTACAGGTTCAATTCCATACTTATGACATTCATCAAATAAGTCATCGTAGAACTTAAGACCTGCTTCATTAGGTTCTTCTTCATCGCCTTTAGGAAAAATTCTAGTCCAAGCTATTGAAGTACGAAAAGCTTTAAAGCCCATTTCAGCCATTAATTTAATATCACCCTTGTAGTGATGGTAAAAATCAATGGCATCATGATTAGGATAGTTTTTACCGGGAATAACGCCATCAGTAATTTCACGTGGCTTAGTAGCTGATCCGACTGTCATAACATCTGCTACAGACATTCCTTTTCCATCTTCATTCCATGCACCTTCAAGTTGATGAGCAGCAACAGCGCCGCCCCATAAAAAGCCCTTAGGCATAGTGTATCCAGTCATATTCAATACGTCCTTTCTAAAGTAAGCGTTTTCGAAATTCATTCTACAAATTAAAAACTTAATTGTAAAGCGTAAAAGTATAGAATTTTATTTTTTATAAGAAAACAGTAATAATTATTGCAAACGGTTTCATTTTGAGGTATTATACAGGTGTTGTCTGAATTGTTCAGGAACAATATTGAAAGGGTAGATACAATAATGACTAAAAGAGATCAGAGTTTAGAACAAAAGAAACATGACATGAGTGTGAGATCTATAAATTTTAGCCGCTATTTAATGATTCGTTATTTTTCTGCGGCGTTCTTATTCACTAATCTCTTTTGGTTAGTTTTTGCAATTTGTTACCACGATATTGTTGCTTCGATAATTTCGGGACTATTATTTGTTTTATTATTAATAGCTTCAGTAGAGCAGGTAAGTAAGTGGAATGTCAGAAATACTGACTTGAAATTTACAAAACTGTATTATCAACTCCAGCTAGTTGCAAATGTAATCTTTGCTATCAGTTGCTATTTATCATTTGGAAAGATTCTATTTCCTTTTATGGCTACAAATGATGTCGCAAATGTGATCTTTACAATTTTAATTATTGGAATATTAGGATCCATCTTAATCTTAAGAAGGATTAGTAACATTCAAAATGGTCGCGATAAATACGCAGGAGCAATTAAGACATTTGAAAGTAATAGACAGTAGGACAAATTGAGGGGGATGTACTATGTCTGACACTGCGCAACCATCATTTAAAGATAAAATGATGAAGGCTTTAGGTAAGTTCTCAGGTTCACGTTTTGTACGTGCAATTATGGGTGCTGGTTATTCTATTATTGCCTTTTCTATCATTGGATCTATGTTTTTGGTCTTAACAGTTTTAACACAAGTTATTACTGCTAAGGGATTTGTAGATTTTTATAACAATACATTTGGACGTTTTAACAATATTTATACTGTTATTTACAACGCCACAATGGGTATTATTGCGATATACTTTGCTGGATCATTCGCTTATAACTATGCCGATATTTATCGCAAAGAAGAAAACTTATTGCTTGATCCATTAAATGCTGTTTTCTTAACTTTAATGGGCTTATTCATTACCGTTCCACAATTAGTTTGGAAGGGCGGCAATACTATTTTTGTTAATATCTTAAAGAAAGATAATGTTGTTGCCGGAGGATATGGTATCTCTGGATCAGGTTTAACAAGAATTGGTGCGACTGGTATTTTTACTGGTTTGATTGTTGCTTGGTTAACTGTTCAAATTTATCGCTTCTGTATTAAACATAATTGGCGTATTAAGATGCCAGCATCTGTTCCATCTGGTGTTGCTAACTCATTTACTGCCTTAATTCCTGGTTTCGTTATTGCAGTAGTTATTGCAGTAATTGATGTAATTTTAATTGTACTTGGTACAGATATTTTCCAACTCCTATTTATCCCATTCTCATTTGTTTCAAATATTGCTAATACCTGGTGGGGAGTATTAATTATCTTCTTCCTGATCCACTTCTTATGGTGGTTTGGTATTCACGGTGCAACCATTATTTCAAGTTTCTATCAAGCAATTGTATTATCAAATATGGCTGCTAATGCTTCTGGTGCTCACTATGTATTTGCTGGTGAATTCGCAAATGCCTTTGTAATTATGGGTGGTTCTGGTGCTACTCTTGGTATGGCTCTTTGGATGGCATTTGCCGCTAGATCAAAGCAATTACGAGAACTTGGTAAACTTGAAGCTGTTCCTGCTGTATTTAACATTAACGAACCTTTACTATTTGGTTTGCCAATCGTTTATAACATTAAATTGTTTATTCCATTCTTAGCTGCTCCAATGGTATGTTCAATGACTGCTTATGCTGCAATTGCAAATCACTTAGTTCCCAAGATCATTGTTCAACAACCATGGCCAATTCCTGTAGGTCTTGGTGGTATGATGGCTACTGCTAGTTGGCAAGGTTTCGTTTTAGCCTTGGTCAATGCCATAATTGCTTTCTTGATTTGGTATCCATTTATTAAGCACTATGACAGTCAATTGCTTAAGAAGGAACAAGTAGATGCTACTAAAGCTTAATTAAAAAGTATAGACTTTTAAAATCTTCGTAGTTTAAAATATAACTATGAAGATTTTTATTTTAAGGACATAGTAATGAAAAAATATGAATTAGTTGCGGATAAAATAAAAGCTTATATCACCAAAAATAAACTTCATCATGGAGATAAATTACCAACAATTACCGAATTAATGAAAGAATATCAAGTTGGTAAATCTACTATCTTACAGGCGATTACTTTGTTAACTCAACGAGGAATAGTTTATAAAGTCCAAGGTTCTGGCGTTTTTGTCAGACCTACAGGGCGAGATGGTTATATGTCACTTACTGATAACGCTGGGTTTGCTCATGTTTTAAAAGATCCTACTACTGAAGTAATTGAGTTTGTTGAGAAAAGACCCCCTAAACCTTTATCTGAGTATCTGCATTCTGATGAAGTATGTTACTTTATAAAAAGATTGCGCAGACAAGAAGGGAAGCCATTTGTTTTAGAAGAATCGTATTATCCTAAGAGCATTATTCCGTTTATGAGTAAGGAAATTGCTGAAGGATCGATTTTTGACTATATCAAAGATGGTTTAAAGAAAGAAATTCGTTTCTCTGATAAATATATGCGCGTTAGAAAGTTAAGAGCCGATGAAGCAAGATATCTAGAATTAGAAGAAGGAGATCCATGTTTAGAAGTTTATGATACTTTCTATTTAGCCAATGGGACACCATTTGATAGTTCTAAATTGGTATACAATTATCAAAACTCTAAATTCTATGATCAAAGTTCTGATGACATTATTTAAAAAATAGTCCTAGTCTCAAAATATAAATTATTTGAGACTAGGACTATTTTTATTTTGTATAGGCTAAGACATTATTTTTCATTTGTTTTAGTTGTTTTTTTGCGCCTTGCTTTAACTGCCAGTTATAAAACCATGTACTGATATTAGAATGTTTCTTTTCATCATAGCTAAGAACATCCTCTTTAAAAACAATCTGACAACCTTTCGGTGTATAAGTTAAATAGTAGCCAATTTTAACATCTATTTTAGGTGACTTAAAAACTGAAACATATTTTTTACCGAATTCATATTCAGTGATTTCGGCTTTCACATTTCTTTGTTGATATGTTGTTCCTGCAGCAATTTTAACAGGTAAGTCATTACCACGGGATTTTTTAATTTCTTGAGTAAGTTGCATATTTAGGTAATTAAAGAAATCTTTTGCTTTAAAGTCTGCTTGTTCCTTGATTGTAATCATTTTGTTTGGCTTTCTCTATCTATCTTGTCAAAAAAATAGAGCCTAGAAAATGCTAGGTTCTATTTTGTTTTTTTAGTCTAAATCTTTACCATGGGATGCAATAACTTCTTTATACCAGTTAAAGGAATCTTTAGGATATCTCTTTAAAGATCCATTTCCTTTGTCATCACGATCGACGTAAACAAAGCCATAGCGTTTCTTCATTTCACCAGTACCATTTGAGACTAAGTCTATTGCTGACCACATGGTATAGCCCATCAAAGGAATGCCATCTTCATTAACTGCTTCTTCCATTGATTTGATTTGGGCACGAAGATAATTAATTCGATAGTCATCATGAACTTTATGATCTTCAGTTAATTCATCACCCCAACCAAGACCATTTTCAACGATAAAGAGGGGCTTATGGTATCGATCCCAAAGGTCATTTAAGGCAATTCGTAATACATCTGGGTCAGTTGCCCATCCCCAGGCGTTGTAGTCAAGATAAGGGTTCTTAACCCCACCTGCGGAAACATTACCATTAACTTTTGCGTCTGCTTCATGTGTAGTAAGAACATTAGAAGTGTAGCAAGAAAAGCTTAGAAAGTCTGCTGGATAGTTTTTTATTAACTCATAGTCTTCTGGCCTATCATCAAGTTTGATGCCATCTCGTTCGTATTGTTTTAAGCGATATTCAGGATAACGACCGCCGGTTTGGACATCTGAGTAAAATAGCATCTCTTGTTTGGCTTTCATAACTAAAATTTGATCAGCTGGATCAGCAGTATAAGGATAGTAAGCAGAGTAGGCAAGCATTTGACCTACTTGATTGTTTTGATCGATTTCATGAGCTAGTTTAACTACTTTACTACTTGCTACAAACTGATTATGAGCTCCTTGAGCACGATTTTGTTCACTACCATCAATTAACCCGCCGCCCATATAAGGAGCCATGTCCATAGCATTAATTTCGTTAAAGGTTAGCCAGTATTTAACTTTTCCTTTGTAGTGATTCATTACAATATCAGCATAATGAACAAAAATGTCAATCATTTTTCGGTCTTTCCAGCCCCCAAAACGATTAACTAAAGATAAAGGAGTTTCATAGTGGGAGAGGGTTACTAAAGGTTCAATGCCATATTTAGCACATTCCTCAAAGATATTATCATAGAATGCTAATCCTTCTTTATTTGGTTCTTTATCATCGCCGTTTGGTAAGATACGTGACCAATTTAATGATAGGCGGAACATATTAAAGCCCATCTCAGCCATATATTTAATATCTTCTTTATAGTGGTGATAGAAGTCTGTTCCCTCATGACTTGGATAGTAATAATCAGCTAAAGGGGCTGGTTTTGCTCCTTCGGGTAGTTTAAACTCTTTTCCCCAAACCATTGGAGTAGATCCAGTTTTGCCATCAGCAGTTTTCCAGGTCACTTTTCTTGGTTCACTAGCAGAACCATTAGTTAGTACATCAACGGCGTTTAATCCTTTACCACCGTCTTTATAACCACCTTCATACTGGTTTGCAGCACTAGCGCCGCCCCAGTAAAAGTCTTTAGGCATAGAGTAGGTTTTTGTCATATTTTTTCCTTTCTTAATTTGTTTAAATTTATAAAAAAAGTTCTAGAATTGCTCTAGAACTTTTACTTAAAAGCTATTTGTCTCTAAAACGACATAATTTCGTTCATTGTAGCGATTTCGGCTTGTTGAATATTCAACTGGTTGACCATTGTTTAACCAGACAATTTGTTCCAGCTCTAAGATTGGATCGTCTTTTTTGGCTTGAAGATATTGTTGATCCCAATCATCAGCCTTAGTAGCCTTAATTTTACGATAGGCAACGCCAAATTTAAGTTTCAAATTATGATGAAGATAATTATATATAGAATTATGTAATATATCTTCATTTAAATCTGGAACTAAGTTAACTGGCATAAATGTATGTTCAAGAATCAGAGGTTTACCTTCAAGCCGTCTTAGACGACGGATATTGTAAACTGGATCGCTAGATTTTAATTTTAAATAGTGTTGAACATCCTCATTTGGAAATTCAACATTAAACTCAATGATATCGCTAGTGACCTCATTAGATCCTAGTAGATTAGCTAAACCACTAAAAGCATTTGCTGGTGAATCAAATTTATCTTGAATTGGAATTGGGCCTAAGACAAAAGTGCCGAGACCAGATTCTTTATAAACCAGACCTTTTCTTTGTAGACCATCTAAGGCCTTCTTAACAGTTAAACGGCTTACGTGTAATTCTTCTGCAAGTGTTTTTTGGTCAGGAAGGGGAGTTTGAGGTTTATAGACTCCATCTTCAATTCTTTTTTGTAGAATTCGAGCAACTTTTAAGTATTTTGCTTCTGCAGCCATTATTTTTCAGCCATTTTTTTGTAAACAGCTACTACTTCCTTAGCTAAATCAATAAAAGTAATAGCTGTCATTAAGTGGTCTTGAGCATGAACCATGTAAAGGTCAACTTTTACATGGTTACCTTGTGCTTCTTGGGTTAACATATCAGTTTGAACATTGTGGGCATTAACCAAGCCTTCATTTGCTTGCTTAATAAATTCATCAGCTTTATCAAAGTCGCCCTTTTTAGCAGCTTGGATTGCTTGCATAGCAGCAGCCTTTGCATTACCAGCTTGCATAATAATTCCCATTACAACTTGCATGTTATCGCTATTTTCTTGTGCCATAATTTTAATTCTCCTAGATAGTATTTTTAAAATAAAAGATGCTCCTGACAATTATTTATTTTACTATGTCAGCAAGCATCTCCCATAAATTATTTTTGTTTTAATTCTTGAATTCCTTAATCAATTGCTGCATCACAGTCAATTGGTAGTTGCAGTAGCATTTGTCCGTCGATCTCAAGACCTTTAGGGACTTGGATAATGCCGGGAAAATGATAGCCATGATGAGCTTTAGGCTCATTATCTAAATAGAAACTTGCTCATCTGCGCTGACACCAATTTTAAAGTGATGACCATTACGATCAAATTCGTTAACAATTTTTACTTCGTCGGTCATTTGACTATTTATCGCCCATTAATTCTTGAGCAGTTTCAAGAACATGCTCACCATTCATCATACCGTAGTCTTGCATGTTAATAACTGCTAATGGGATGCCTGCTTCATCAGTAATCTTTTTAACACTGTCTTCCATGTATTGAACTTGAGGTCCAAGCATTAATACATCTGGGTGTTCCTTATCAATTTCATCTTGGATACCTGATGCTGCAGTAGCAAAGATCTTGTAGTCTTTACCTTTTTCTTTAGCTGCGTTTTGCATCTTTGATACTAAAAGTGAAGTTGACATACCTGCTGCACAAGCTAACATAATAGTTTTATCTGCCATAATAATTATCTCCTTTGTAAATCTAATTAAGTGTTTTTCAGTGTTTGAGTGTTGATCTATAAATTAAATGTATGCACTTTCATTATTGAAAGCATTTACATTATAGCACGATTTTGATCATAAGTGTTAATTAATAGCTGAAAAAATTATTTACCTTCAGCTTCGTCCTTCTTAAGCGTTGCAGCTTCTCTTTGGACTAAGATCTTGTCGTACTTTCTAGCAAATGGCCAGTAGATAAAAGTTGAAATAATTAATGTACATGCTTGCCAAATTGCCATCTTCCAGCTACCAATTAGGAAACCGGAGATAACAGCTGGAATTGTCCACGGACAAGCAAAACCATTAAGAGGGGGAACAATACCAGTCTTAATGACAAAATAAGTTGAGATAGCAACTACAACTGGTGTTAAGAAGAATGGAATTGCTAAGAATGGGTTCATAACAATAGGTAAACCGAATAGGAATGGTTCATTAATGTTAAAAATGCCCGGAAATAATTCAACTTTACCAATTGAACGTAGTTGTGCTGATTTAGCAGCAATTAAAATAAAGATAATTAAACCAATAGTGATACCTGAACCAGTTAAGTTAATAAAGTTGTTGTAGAATTCATTAGTAACAACGTGGGCACCATTGGCAATAGTTAATTTACCAGCTTTGTACAATTGAGCATTATCAAAAGAGTTAGCTTGAAGCATAGGGCCAGCAAGAGAACCAACAATTAAACCACCGTGAACACCAAAGAACCAGAAGAATGGTACTAAGAATCCAATAGCAATGGCACCACCAAGTGAATCTGAAATACCTTGAAGTGGAATTTGAAGAGTCTGGTAGGTCCATTGTAAGAAGTCTGAACCAGTAGTTAACTTAAAGCCAGCGTAAATAAGCATAGTACCAATTAAGATAATTCCCGATGGAATCATAGCAGTAAATTGGTTAGAAACAGCAGCTGGAACTTGTTCAGGTAACTTAATAGTCCAACCTTTTTTCATAATAGTTGAGTAAATCCAGCCGACTAATAAACCAACAATAATTGCAGCGATCATTCCGTCGCCACCAAGCCAGGTAATGTTGAAGACACCTGTAACTGGTGATTCTAAGAATGTTTGTAAAGCGTGTGGTAACTTATCAATATTTTCAGTTACGGCTTTTGCACTCATTCCACCGTTAATACCTTTAGCCATAGCATTCTTTAATGGACTATCAATAGTTAAAGTTTGAAGCATTAAGAATGCAGCTAAGGAAGTAAGACCTGGTGCTAGTGGCTCATAGCCTTCGTTTTTGACATAAATATAGGCAATACCAACTGATGCCCACATAGCCATAATACTAAAAGTAGTAGTGTAGGCTTGGTTGAAGAATGCATCCCAACCGGAAGCATTAATTGCATTAGCTACAGCTGGAATAGGAATATTTCCTAAAATTAAGAAAATAGATCCAATAAGAATAAATGGTAAAGTATAAATCATACCATTTTGTAAGGCTTGGATAGCCTTAGTATTAACAAATTTCATTACTGGAGGCAGGATGTGTTTATTAACAAACACACTAAAGCCCGATTTTTTTTGCTCACTCATTATATTTCGTCTCCATTATCTTTCAATACTTTTTGGAACCAATAAAATGATTTCTTTGGAACACGTTTTAAATCTTTTAAGTCATGATTTGAACGATTGACGTAAACAGCACCGTAGCGTTTTTCCATATCGGCATGTGAACTTGGAATATCGATTAATCCCCAGCCTAGATAACCTAAAACTTTAGCTCCATCTAAGAACATCGCATCTTTCATAGCCTTAATATGTTCTTCATGGTAAGCAATACGTTCATCGTCTTCGATCATGTGCTCACCATCCCAAGTTTCTTTTAAGCCGATTCCGTTTTCAATTGGGAAGACTGGAATCTTGTAATGGTTATACATAGTGGTAATAGCATTTCTAAAGCCCAGTGGATCAATTGTCCAGCCCCAAGCATTTGTCTTGAGATACTTGTTTTCTACACCGCCATAATTCATGTAACGGTTAGGGGCAACGTCAGCAGGAATTTTATCAGCAGAGATAGTCCAAGAAGAATAGTAGCTAAAGGCTAAGAAGTCAGCCTTTGCTTTTTTCATTTCTTCTTTATCTTCTGCAGTGATATCCCAGTTGATATTGTGGTCTTTAGCATATTGCATAACTTCTGGTGAATAGCCGCGGCCAGTATCTGCATCATAAATATTGAAATTCAAAAATTCTTGAATTTGTTTTGCTGCCCAAACATCTGTAGCTTTTGAAGTCTCAGGATAAATTTGTTGGAAGGCAAGCATTCCGCCGATTTTTACATCATCATATTTTTCATGGATGTAATTAGCTAATCTAATATGACTGATCATGGTGTGGTGAAAGATGGTATACATATCATCTAAAGTTTTGTCACCTTTTTCGTAACCAGAGATGTTAAATACTTCATCTTGGAAGTAAAGATTATGTTCATTGAAAACAATCCAGTACTTAACTCGATCTGAAAAATGATCAATCATCTTTTTGCCGAATCTAACAAAAGCATCAACAACATGGCGCGACATAAAACCATTGTATTCTTTAGCTAGGTGTAAGGGCATGTCAAAGTGATAAAGACAAATCATTGGCTCGATTCCGCGATCAAGCATGGCATTTACTAATTTGTCGTAAAATTCAATTCCCTTAGGATTAAAATCCCCGTCTCCCTCGGGACAAACTCTTGACCAAGAAATTTGAATACGATACATATTCATATTCATTTCTTTCATTAGGTCTAAATCTTCATCATAACGATGGTACTCATCAATTGCGGTGTGCCAATCTGTAGTATTTTCTGTAGCAGGTCGTACATCGTAAACTGATAAGCCTTTACCGTCTTCATTCCAAGCACCTTCAGTTTGCATACTTGAAACTGAATTGCCCCAGAAGAAGTCTTTAGGCATTTTGTGCTTATTCATAATATTCCTTTTTTGCAATCGCTTACATATTTTACATGTATAAATATAAACTTATTTTTTTAAAAAAGTAAAGCACTTTCATTTAAAAATATATATTTTTACTTATTTAGATAACAAAAAAGGACTGAGGTAGTTTCCTCAGTCCTTTTCATGATGCTTTCAAACACATTTATTTAATAATAAAAAAGTGTCTATATAAAATTTAATGCTCTTTTTCAAAATCTGCAACCGCTCCACGCAAATTTGCTTCATTTTTTAACGTACAAATATCCAAAATTGGTTTAATTGTCGTAACTTCGATCTTATTTCTTAATTTAGCAATCTCATCATCAAGTAGTGGAACTAATTCCGGATTTTGTGAAATTCCACCACCAATAATAATTTTTTCAGGATCAAAACTGTGTTGAATATTAAAAATTGCAACAGCAAGAGCATGTAGAAACTTTTTACGTTCTTCTTGAGCAATTGGATCATCAGTGTCAGCAAGCTCAAAAACGGTCTTACCATCAAAATCTTTTCCAGTTTTTTTATTGTAGCGCTTAGCCATGGTAACAGGTGAAGCTAGATCGCTTAACTGCTTACCATCAATAATCATAAAACCAAATTCACCACCGTAGAGATGGGCACCATGCCAGATTTGATTGTTAATAATGATACTTCCGCCAACACCAGTACCAATAACTAAAAATGCCATACTACTGCATCCTTTAGCTGTTCCGTCAGTGATTTCCGCAAGAGCTGCGCAGTTTGCATCATTTTCGATACTTACTGACAAACCAAATCTTTTTTCTAATTCAGGCACGATCTTAAAGTTGTGAATATAAGGTAGAGCACTTGCTCCTTCAATTACTCCGGTAGCTTTATTAACAGCACCAGGAGAAGAAATTGCTACACCATCAATTTTATGATCGGCTTTTATTTCATTAACTGCATCAGTCAATTCCTCATAAAAAGTATCTAAATTATCTGGTGTATCAATCGTAAATGCCATCTTTAATTTTTGATTTATCCAAGTAGCGATTTTAATAGTTGTGCCGCCAATATCAATTGCGATTAAGTTCATTAGTATTACCTCACTTTTTCTCGTATCTTTCATCTTAATCATCAGCGTAAGCGCTGTCAATAAGTATATATTTTTCATGAAGTACAACTAATATTAAATGCTTTGCTATAATTGAAAGTAATTGATATAAAGGGGAAAAGACATGAATACACCATCGTCCAGACAAGGGAATTTGACTAGGTATATTGTTTATTTGGTCTTATATTTAATTGTAATTGGGGTTAAAAAATTAGCTCTGTTAAATGATCATGTAAATAAAATAGGGTACTTTTTTTTCTTACTTTGTGCCTTGTTTACTTTATATTTTTATATTCGACAATTTAATCGAGAACAAAGGTTTTTTGAAAAAAAGCCCACGATGCCTTTATTGGCAGATTATGGATTTATAGTTGGTGTATCTATTCTGGTGATTTTAGGACGTGTTTTTGTTTCCTATCTTCAAGCTAAGGGAAGCGTACCTTTAATGTCTTTTCAAATAACTTATCAAAAGGCTGAATGTAATCTTTTATTTTGGTTTCTTATATTTTCTACTGGTCTTTTGCTACCAGCAATGCAAGTATATTTAACAACAGGTTTTTTCTTTAATTATGGGTTTAGGGCACAGAATATGGTTAGCGGTATAGTTGGCATTATGTGCTCAGGCTTTTTCTATGGAATACTTAATTTTCAAACTTCATTTAGTTTATTTATTCTTAATAGTCTTTACGGGATGCTTTTTGCTTGGTCTTACTTATATTCACAAAGAATCATGATGCCAATTTATTTAGCAATCCTAAATGGAATTTTTATGGTGATTTTAGCCTAACAAAAAACGAGGAACTTCATAAAGTTCCTCGTTTTTTAATATAAGCGGATAGCGTGAATCGAACCCGCATCTTCAGCTTGGGAAGCTGACATTTTACCATTAAACTATACCCGCATAAGCAAAATGATTATATCATTTTGCTAACGATGTGGCAAATGATGTCTATTTAGGTTATATTCTGACCGGTCAAGTAGAGAAGTAAAGTTTTGAAAGAGCCAACGACGTAATTCAGATGGCTTTAACACTAAAGGCATTCTTTCATGAACTGGAAGCACAGTATCATTAGAAGCAGTAGTGACCATTGAAAAGTCATCCCCTTTATAAATACCAGCAATTAATGCCATCGGTTCATCTTTTGCAGTAAAAGATGAGTGTTCATGATAGGTTTTGTTATTTGATGCAAGGTAAGTTTGCTTACTACTTTCCCAGAATTCATTAGCTAAAATAATGCACCGCTGGCGAGCAAATGAATCATCCCACATTGATGGTTTTTCTTCATAAAAACGCTCCACCCGAGCATTATAAATTACTCGATTCTTTTTAAATGGACTTGGATAGCCCCATTTCTTTTCAACTAACTTTAGTTCGTCATCTCTATATAGCATAACTAAAGATGGAGATTTAGGGTAAATTTGAGTAACAGATTCAAATTTGTCTTCAATGTTTTTTGATACAACTAGTGGTAATTTTAAATCAGTTTTTAGATATGTCTTAATTTCTTTAAGCGATGGCATTTCATAATGACTACACATCTCTATTCATACTTTCTTTATGTAATTTTTCTCTCAATTTAATTTTAGCAACTTTTAGGTAAGTTTAAACAAATAAGGATTTTTGCTAGAATTGGAGGTAAAGCTAAAGATTACAGATATATTGGAGAAAAAATATGACAAAGGAAATTTTATTAACTGGAGATAGACCAACCGGAAAACTTCATATTGGTCACTATATTGGCTCCTTAAAAAACCGTGTAAAATTACAAAATGAAGGTAAATATGACCCTTATATTATGATTGCGGACACTCAAGCACTAACTGATAATGCTAGAGATCCTGAAAAAATTAAGAATAGCTTAATTCAAGTAGCTTTGGACTACTTAGCTGTTGGACTAGATCCGGAAAAGTCCACTATCTATGTACAATCACAAATCCCTGCTCTTTTTGAATTAACTGCTTATTACATGGATTTGGTAACAGTTGCACGTCTAGAAAGAAATCCAACTGTTAAAACTGAAATTAAGCAAAAGAACTTTAAGGATTCAATTCCAATTGGTTTCTTAAACTACCCAGTTTCTCAAGCAGCAGACATTACTGCTTTTAAAGCAACAGTAATCCCAGTTGGGGATGATCAAGAACCAATGCTTGAACAAACTAGAGAAATTGTTCGTACTTTTAATAGAGTTTATAACACTGATATTTTAGTTGAACCAAAGGGTTACTTCCCACCAAAGGGACAAGGTAGACTTCCAGGTTTAGATGGAAATGCAAAAATGTCTAAATCACTTGGAAATGCAATTTACTTGTCCGATGATGCAAAGACTGTACAAAAGAAAGTTATGTCAATGTACACGGATCCAAACCATATTCATGTTGAAGATCCTGGTCAAGTAGAGGGCAATACTGTCTTTACTTATCTTGATGTTTTTGCACCAGATAAAGATAAGGTGGCTGAACTTAAGGAACAATATCAAAAAGGTGGCTTAGGGGACGTTAAAATTAAACGCTACTTGAATAAGGTTCTTGAAGAAGAACTTGGGCCAATTAGAGAGCGTAGAGAAAAGTTTGCTCAAGATCCAGATGCTGTATACGAAATGTTACTAGAGGGATCAAAGAAGGCAAATGAAGTTGCTAACCAAACTTTACAAGAAGTTAGAGAAGCAATTGGTTTAAATTATTTTGATAGATTAAATAAATAATTTAAAGAGGGTAAGACTGATGACAAGAGACAGGATTCCGTGGAAGCAATATTTTATGATGCAAGCGTTAGTTATTGCACAGCGCTCAACTTGTGACCGAGCCTTAGTGGGAAGTGTGTTGGTCAAGGACGACCGGATGATTGCCACTGGTTATAATGGAAGTGTTTCTGGACAACCTCATTGTGATGACGTTGGTCATTTAATGGTTGATGGACACTGTGTTAGAACTATTCACTCAGAAATGAATGCCTTAATTCAGTGTGCTAAAAATGGCATTTCAACTGAAGGTACTGAAATCTATGTGACTTATTTTCCTTGCTTTAATTGCAGCAAATGCTTAGTTCAGGCTGGTATTAAGAAAATTAACTATTATTATGATTATCATGATAATCCGTTAGCACTCAAATTACTGCGTGAAAAGGGTGTGGCGATTGAACAAGTAACGCTAGATCATAAATATGTTCAAAGCTTAGCTGACAGGTTAGAGAAGGCGGATAATGAAAAATAAGTTTATCAGTTTTGGAATACTCCTAATTTCTTTTTTACTATTTACTGCTAGTACAGCTTCTTTTGTTAGTGATCCGCAAAATTTATTTAATAACCAAACTAAAGAATTAGTAACTCAAAAAAATAAAGAGTATCAAAAAACAAAAAATAAACCTGAGGTTCGGATTTTAAGTCTAAAAAATAGTAATGATATTAATAAAATTAGGCCGATGAAAAATCAGGTAATTATTGTGGCCGCATTACAAAATAAAAGAAAAAATGTTCAAATTCTTGTTGGTAAAAATTACCAAGATGTTTTGACACAAAATAAGTGTAGTAACATTATTCGATATGCGGGCGATAAATTAAGAAGTGAGAAAAAATCAAGCTTCAACTCAGGAATTCTATTAGTTTTTAATGCCTGTGCAACTTTAATTGCCCAAAAAGATAAGTTATCTTATGATAAAAATTCTTTGACGCAAGAAGAGTTACAAAAAATTGATCATCCACAAAGTGTAAGTTTAGTTTGGGGATTAGTGATTGCAGCTTTAATTAGTTTTGGATTAGTTTTATTCAAAAGCACGCGAAAGCCACATTAGGGCTTGACTAAAAGCTAGTTAGCCGTTAAAGTATCAATAGAAATTAAATATTAGAGCAAATAAACTGTTAGGTGAGACTCCTACGTGAACACATGCTGTCGCCCAGCAACATCCAGAGATGCCAACGGGTCAAACAGGGATCGTCGATATAAGGCCCTCCCCAGCCAGCTAGTTATATTTTTATAACCTTACGTCACGTAGTGTTAAAACTGAACGACGAGTATAAAAATCGCTTGGATTTAAGCCGATGCAGTTTTTGCATCGGCTTTTTGTTTGTTTGCTAGGTTCTTAAGAAAGGATGTTGAAGATGTTAAAAATCAACACTTCCGGCAAAAGACATACTACAGACACCAAGCTGGTGCGCCGGATTGCATGCGAAGATAAATTTGCAACACTGCAACGATTAAAAACCTCAATTAGTGGCCTTCAAACTAAAGATGCGAGGCAACGCTTAGCAAAAAATGGTCCTAACGAAATTGTAAATAAACCTAAAAATACTAGACTGCAATTTTTATGTGAAGCATTTATGACGCCTTTTACAAGTATTCTTTTAGGCTTAGCAATTGTATCTATTATGCTTAACTATAAATTAAAAGTTCATAATTTAGATACACCTGTTTTAATTATTTTAGTTTTAGCTATTTCTGGAATATTAAGTTTCATTCAAAATATCAAAATTAGAGCGGCTATTCAAAATTTACTACATAAAATATCACCCACTACTAAAGTTATGCGCGACTGCATGCCACAAGAGTTGGCAACTAAAGAGTTAGTGGCTGGGGATATTATCTTGTTACAAGCTGGAGAAGTTGTTCCGGCAGATGTAAGAATTTTAAAGAATAATAATATAATTTGTTCAGCCGATTTCTTTATGGATGAAGATAATCCAGTATATAAGAGTGAAATCACTTCTTTGGGTCAGAGAAACAACCATGGTTATGTAGACTATTCCAATATTTTATACGCAGGTACAAGAATTATCGCAGGTTCTGGAGTTGGAGTAGTATTTGCGACTGGAAAAGAGACTGTTTTTGGAAAATTATCTCAAAATATTTCCAAGATGGAATTAAAAAAGCACGTGTTTAATTTAGATACCAAAAATTTAACAAGAGTATTTTTGATTCTAGCTGCAATTATTGTTCCTTTGTTTTTAGTAATTAGTAGTATGATGCATGGCAATTGGGAAAATACTTTAGTATTTGCGCTTGCAGTAGTTGTAGGATTAACCTCTGATGCAGTTCCTATTTCTATCACTAGCCAATTACTAAAAAATTCAATTCACCATCCGAGTAATAGCATGGTAATGAAAAAACAAAATCAATCTAACTAGGAATTTCTAAAAAAGAAATTCCTTTTTTGGTACACAAATTTATATAGGCATGCTATGTTATACTAGCAGTTAAAAGACTTATGAGAGGAAGAATAAAGATGGCTGAAAAGAAAACTTTTTATATTACTACACCTATTTACTATCCATCTGGAAAATTAACTATCGGTAATGCATACACTACTATTGCTGCTGATACCATGACTCGTTATAAAAAATCTCGCGGTTTTGATACATTCTTCTTAACTGGAACTGATGAACATGGACTTAAGATTGAGCAAAAAGCTGAAGCACAAGGTATTAAGCCACAAGAATTTGTAGATAAAATGGCTAATTCCTATAAAGATTTATGGAAAATGTTAGACGTTTCCTATGATCGCTTTATTAGAACGACTGATGACGATCACGTTAAAGCTGTGCAAAAGATTTTTGAAAGATTATTAAAGCAGGGCGATATTTACTTAGGCGAGTACACTGGTTGGTATTCGGTAGAAGATGAAGAATACTTCACTGAATCACAACTTGCTGAAGTATATAAAGATGATGATGGTAATGTTATTGGCGGAAAGGCTCCATCAGGACATGAAGTACGCTTAGTTAAGGAACCATCATACTTCTTCAGAATGAGTAAATATGCTGATCGCTTACTTCAATACTACAAGGATCACCCAGACTTTATTTTGCCTCACTCTCGTGAAAAAGAAATGGTAAATAACTTTATTAAGCCAGGCTTAGAAGACTTATCTGTTACTCGTACGACAGTTGATTGGGGAATTCCTGTACCTAGTGATCCTAAACATGTTGTTTATGTGTGGATTGATGCTCTTTCTAACTATATTACTGCTTTAGGATATGGTTCAGATAATGATTCATTATTTAAGAAATATTGGCCAGCTGACGTACATTTAGTTGGTAAAGAAATTGTTCGCTTCCATACTATTTACTGGCCAATTATGTTAATGGCACTAGATCTTCCTCTTCCAAAGCAAATCTTTGGTCATGGCTGGGTATTGATGAAAGACGGTAAAATGTCTAAATCAAAGGGTAATGCCGTTTACCCAGAAATGATTGTTAAACGTTATGGTTTAGATGCTCTTCGTTATTACTTGATGCGTGCAATTCCATTTGGTTCAGATGGTATTTTTACTCCTGAAGATTTTGTTGAAAGAGTTAACTTTGATTTAGCTAATGATTTAGGTAACTTGTTAAATAGAACTGTTTCAATGATTAATCAATATCAAGATGGACAAGTTGCTCCAGTTGCTTCAGAACAAGACGAATTTGCAAAAGATTTAATTAAAACAGCTAATGAAACAATTGCTGAATATCAAAAACAAATGGATGCCCTCCACTTCTCTCAAGCTTTAGATAGTGTTTGGAAGCTTATTTCTCGTGCAAATAAATATATTGATGAAACTACACCTTGGACGTTAAACAAAGAGGGCAAGAATGAAGAATTAGCTAAAGTAATGACTAACTTGGCTGAAAGTTTACGTTTAATTGCAATTTTAATTGCACCAGTTATGACGCAGAGTCCAGTTCAGATGTTTGAACAACTCGGACTTGACTGGAAGAATGATGACCAAAAGAAACTTGATTTTGGCGGCTTTGACTGGAACATTAAGGTAACAGAAAAGCCAACTCCAATCTTCCCACGACTTAAAAATGATGTTGAAGTTAAGTACATTAAGGAAGAAATGAAGAAGGCTAAGCCAAAGAAGAAGACTAGAAGTCAACAAAAAGAAGAAAAACACATTACAATTGATGATTTTGACAAAGTTAAAATTCAAGTAGGTCAAATTTTATCCGTTGAGCCAGTAAAGGGATCAAGTAAATTATTAATGTTTAAACTTGATTTTGGTGATGGAAACGAACGTCAAATTTTAAGTGGTATTCGTAAGTTTTATCCAGATGCAAGTGAACTTTTAGATAAAAAGGTCCTTGCAGTTACTAACTTAAAGCCACGTAAGATGCTAGGACATGAAAGTCAAGGTATGCTTTTATCTAGTGAAAAGGATGGCAAGGTTAAGTTAGCTATTGTTGGCGATGAACATGAGGTTGGAGCTGAATTAGGCTAATGGAGATTTTTGATTCGCATACACACTTAAATGATGCACCTTTTCGTGGAAAAGAAGACGTTTATCTTGAACGAGCTAAAGAATTAGGTGTTGTGAAAAGTGCGGTTGCTGGACAAGATCCTGAATTTAACGAACGTGCGATTAACTTGAGTCAAAGATTCGATAACTTATATGCTATTGTTGGCTATTGTCCGGATGTTGCTAAAGACTATGATCAAAAAGCTGAGGATAAGCTAGTCGAGCAACTAAAAGAACCTAAAACTGTCGCTTTAGGAGAAATTGGACTAGATTATTATTGGGATGAATCTCCGAGAGAGGTACAACGCAAAGTTTTTGCGCGACAACTTGATTTGGCTCATAGTTTGAAAATGCCTGTTAATATTCATACTCGAGATGCTTTTGAAGATACTTATCAAGTTTTGAAAGATAGTCATGTCGGTGAATATGGTGGGATAATTCATAATTTCAATGGTGATCCGGAATGGCTCAAGAAGTTTCTTGACTTAGGGATGATGGTTTCATTTTCTGGTGTGGTTTCTTTTACTAAAGCAGGTGATGTTCATGCTTCAGCTAAGGTTGTGCCGTGGGACAAATTTTTAATTGAAACTGATGCTCCATATTTAACACCGAAGCCATACCGTGGAAAACAAAATGAAACAGGATATGTACGTTATGTAGCTGAAGCAATTGCCGATTTGCGTGGAAGCTCTGTTGAAGAAGTAGCCAAGCATACATTTGAGAATACGATGAGGGCATATGGAATCAGAAAATAAAAAACAATTTAATGCTGTAATAATTGTTGAAGGTCGAGATGATACCAAACGTCTAAAACAATTTTTTCCTGGAATTGAAACTATTGAAACCAATGGTTCAGAGGTATCTGAACAAACTTTAGCTGAAATAAAGAAACTTTCGCAAACTAGAGAAATAATTATTTTTACTGACCCAGATTATAATGGCGAAAGGATTCGACGTTTAGTTACGCAAGCAGCTCCTCAGGCTAAGCAAGCTTTTATTACACGCAAAGAAGGAGAACCAACTAAGCGTGGAAATAGTTTAGGAGTTGAACACGCTTCAAAAGAAGCTTTGATTCGTGCTTTAAGTGATTTACATGAAGTTAAGCCGATAGAAAGTGATATCACTAAGGAAAAGTACGATGAGTTAGGCTTAGGAATGAGTTCGTGCGCTCGTCTTTTACGTGAGAAGGTTGGGATTAAGCTAGGAATTGGATATGGAAATAGTAAACAATTTTATAAACGCTTAAAGATGTTTGGAATTACTTATGATGAATTAAAGAGGGCAGTTGAAGATGTCAAATAGTATGCCGATTGCAAGTCCAGTTAGAACTCAAGCAATTGTTAATCGCTATTTTATGCATGCGAAAAAGAATTTAGGTCAAAACTTTTTAGTAGATTTACCAGCAATTAAAGGAATTGTTGAAGCAGCAGATATTCAACCAGGAGACCAAGTTATTGAAATTGGACCTGGAATTGGTTCGTTAACTGAACAACTTCTTTTAGCTGGAGCTAAAGTTTTGGCTTATGAGGTTGATCAAGATTTACCAGAAATCTTAAACAATGAATTGCCACAAAAAATTGATGGTGAAGAATTGAAAGATCGCTTTAAGTTGGTAATGAAAGATGTATTGAAAGCTAACTTTGTAGAGGATAATGATGGCTTTCTTGATTTAAGTAAATCAGTTAAGATTGTTGCTAATTTGCCTTACTACATTACAACTCCAATTATTTTTAATCTAATTAAGAGCGATTTAGATTTTTCAAGTTTAACCTTAATGATGCAAAAAGAAGTTGCTGAACGGTTAGTTGCTAAGCCTAAGACAAAAGAATACGGTCCTTTGTCTATTGCAGTGCAAAGCCGGATGAATGTTCGCTTAGCCGAAGAAGTAAAGAGCACATCTTTCATGCCAAGACCTAAAGTTGATTCCGCGGTTGTTGTCTTAACGCCACTTCTTGAAAAGCCTGACATTAATGATTATGCATTCTTCGATCATGTAGTGAAAATGTGTTTTGCTCAACGTCGTAAAACTTTAGCCAATAATTTGAAGACTTTAATTAAAGATAAAGATGAACGCGAGAAATTAATTAATGATTTAGGGTTAGATGCTAGAGTTCGTCCGGAAGAATTAACTCTAAATCAATTTGTTCAGTTGGCACATCTTCTAAAAGATCGGCAAGCATAAAACGATTACAAATTACAGACTTGAAAAAATGTTAAATTTTTGATAAAATGAATCCAAGTAAAGGAGTGACGTCCAGTGCCAACAACACTAATGGCAATTAAACAAAGTTTGGATTCTCATTTGGGTGAAAACCTGGTAGTAGTAGCTCAAGCAGGAAGAAAAAAAGTAACCCGTCGTAAAGGTAGATTAACTAAGACTTATCGGGCTGTATTTGTTGTAGATCTTGACCAAGATCAAAATAATTTTGAACGAGTATCTTATAGTTATACCGATTTATTAACCAAGAACATTGAGCTTGAGTTTGATCAAATGTAGTCGACAATAGAATATTACGAACAATCACTAGTATTTCTCTTAAAATGCTAGTGATTTTTCTTTATATAGAGTATATTTAAACGTAGAAATCTATTTAATGTTTAGGAAGGTAAAAGCATGAAACGTTCAGAAAGATTAGTTGATATGGTTAAGTATCTTTTGGCTCGCCCTCATACTTTGATTGCATTACCATTTTTTGCAGATCGCTATGGTGCGGCCAAATCTTCAATTTCAGAAGATTTGGCAATTCTACGTCAAACTTTAGCCAACGATCAAAATGGAATTTTAGAAACTGTAGCAGGAGCAGCCGGTGGAGTAAGATACATTCCTTTTGTAGGAAAAAAAGAAGCTACAGACTATCTTCATGATTTAGCTGACCGTATTGAAGATCCTGATCGTATTTTACCCGGTAATTTTGTTTACTTATCCGATATTTTAGGCTCGCCACAAGATTTACGTCAAATTGGGCAACTTATTGCTACCAAATATGCTTATAGTAATGTTGACTATGTAATGACGATTGAGACTAAAGGAATTGTTCTTGCACAAGCTGTAAGTCGTTTCTTGAATGTTCCATTTGTAATGGTTAGAAGACGTCCTAAAATTACTGAGGGATCAACAATTTCAGTTAATTATGTTGCTTCTTCAAGTGAACGAGTTGAAAAAATGGAGTTGGCCAAAAGACTCCTCCCAGAAGGAAGTAATGTACTAATTGTCGATGACTTCATGAAAGGTGGAGGCACTTTAACTGGGATGGAAGAACTAGTTAAAGAATTTAAAGGTACTGTTGCCGGTATGTGTGTACTTTGCGAAACAAAGTATGCCTCTCAAAAAGTAGTTGATGACTACCAATCTTTAATTAAAATCACTGAAGTTGACAGGGATAAGAAACTAATCAAAGTACGACCAGGTAATTTCTTAGAGCAGACAGACTTCAATCGTTTCCCAAAATGATATACTGATAGATAGCTTAAATACAATATTGAGGGGATATTAAATTCATGAATAAATATGTTGTTATCTTAGCTGCTGGAAAAGGCACCCGTATGAAGTCAAAACTTTACAAGGTATTACATAAGGTTTGCGGAAAAACGATGGTAGAACATGTCGTTGATGCAGCAAAGGGAACTAATCCAGATAAGATTATCACTGTTGTTGGTAATGGCGCAGAGAGTGTTAAAGATGTATTAGCAGGTCAGTCAGAATTTGCTTTTCAAGAAAAGCAATTAGGAACTGGAGATGCAGTTTTAGCAGCAAATGATCTATTAGAGAATTCAGAGGGATCAACTTTAGTTGCTACTGGGGATACTCCATTATTTACAGCTGAAACCTTTAATAACTTATTTAAAAAACACGAAGAGAGCGGAAATAGTGCAACTGTTTTGACCGCAAAAGCTCCAAATCCATTTGGCTATGGACGTATCATTCGTGATGAAGATGGAAATGTTCTGAGAATTGTTGAACAAAAAGATGGTACTCCAGAAGAGTTAGCTGTTGATGAAATTAATACTGGTGTTTTTTGTTTTGACAATAAAGAATTATTTAAAGCTCTAAAACAAGTAGGTAACGATAACGCGCAAGGTGAATACTATCTAACTGATGTTTTAGAAATTATGCGCAAGGCTGGTCACAAGGTTGGTGCATATAAAATGCCAGACTTTAGTGAAAGTCTAGGGGTTAACGATCGAATAGCTCTTGCTCAAGCAACTAAAATTATGCAAAGAAGAATCAATGAGGAACACATGAGAAATGGTGTATCATTTATTGATCCTGATACTGCATATATTGATAGCGATGTTAAAATTGGCAACGATACTGTTATCGAAGGAAATGTTGTTATTAAGGGTAAAACCGAAATTGGTAGTAACTGCTATATTACTAATAGTTCAAGAATCATTGACTCTAAGATCGGCAACAATGTAACTATCACTTCTTCAACTCTTCAAGAAGCTCAAATGGATGATAACACTGACATTGGTCCTAACTCGCACCTTCGTCCAAAGGCAGTAATTCGCAAGGGTGCACATATTGGTAACTTTGTTGAAATTAAAAAGGCTGAAATTGGAGAAAATACTAAGGTAGGACACTTAACTTATGTTGGGGATGCAACTTTAGGTAAAGATATTAATATTGGCTGCGGCACTATTTTCTCTAACTACGATGGCGTTAAGAAGTTCCATACTAATGTTGGTGATCATTCATTCATTGGTGCAGGTGCTACGATTATTGCCCCAGTTAATATTGCCGATCATGCATTTGTTGCAGCAGATTCTACAATTACTAAAGATGTTGAGAAGTACGATATGGCAATTGCCAGAGGTAGACAGACTAACAAACCAGATTATTGGCACAAATTACCTTTAGCAAAAGATAAAGAATGGGAATAAATTTAAAAGAAGTTGTTAAATACAACTTCTTTTTTTGCTATTTACAAGCGTAACAAGCATTTTTTTGCTATTATTAAATGTGGAATTGTAATTTTTCGGTGGAGGAAATTATGTCTCAATTAGACAAAGAAATTAAAATTTTTGCGCTCAACTCTAATAAGCCGTTAGCAGAAAAAATTGCTGATAAGGTGGGAGTTAAGCTTGGTAAGTCTGATGTTAAACGTTTCAGCGATGGTGAAATTCAAATTAACATCGATGAGTCAGTTCGTGGTAAAGATGTTTATTTAGTGCAATCAACCTCAGCTCCAGTAAATGATAATTTAATGGAATTGTTGATCATGATTGATGCTGTTAAGCGTGCTTCAGCTAGAAGTGTTAACTTAGTAATGCCTTACTACGGATATGCACGTCAAGATAGAAAAACTCGTGCTCGTGAACCAATTACAGCTAAGTTAGTAGCTGATATGTTGCAAAAAGCTGGTGCTGATCGAGTACTTTCACTTGATTTACATGCCCCACAAATCCAAGGCTTTTTTGATATTCCTGTTGATAATTTGATGGGAGCACCTCTTCTTGCTGACTACTTCTTGAGTCATGATTTAGAAAAAGATGCCGTTGTAGTTTCTCCTGATCATGGTGGTGTAACTAGAGCAAGAAAGCTAGCAGAATTCCTTAAGACTCCAATTGCAATTGTGGATAAGCGTCGTCCAAAGGCAAATGTTGCAGAAGTTATGAACATTATTGGTGATGTAAAAGGCAAGCGTGCCATTATTATTGATGACATGATCGATACAGCTGGTACTATTACTTTAGCATCTCAAGCTTTAATGGATGCTGGTGCAACTGAAGTTTACGCTTCAGCTACCCATGCAGTTTTATCAGGCCCTGCAATTGAACGTTTGAATAATTCACCAATTAAGAAATTGATCTTAACTGATTCAATTAACCAACCTGAAGAAAAAGATTTATCTAAGGCTGAAATTGTTTCTGTTGGACCATTAATGGGTGAAGCAATTAAATTGATTCAAGAGCATAAACCGGTTAGTCCACTATTTAATACTCGTTTTCAATCACATAATTAAGTAATAAAAACCAATATCTACTTAGGTATTGGTTTTTTTTGCCCTATAAAAGCTATACCTTTATTTTAAAATCAGAAAAAGCGTTTACATATATCGGATAATTAAGGTAGTATTAAACTATACAGTTTTGAAGAAGGAACTATGGTAATATGACTACTTTATCTGATGTAGCAAAAAAAGCTAGTGTATCTAAGATGACAGTATCGCGGGTTATTAATCATCCGCAACAGGTGACGCCAGAATTAAGAAAAATTGTGGAAAAAGCAATGGAGCAATTGAATTATCATCCCAATTCAATTGCGAGTGCTTTAGCTCATAATCGGACTAATGTGGTTAAATTGGTAATTTTAGAAGATATTGATACAACTGAGCCATACTATATGAATCTACTTTTTGGGATTGCTAAAGGACTAAGCAAAAAACACTACGCAATTCAATTAGCCACAGACAGGGATGTTGGCGAAGGAGACGGCTACATTATAACTGGTGGGCGAGCAACGGATGCAGAATGGTTAGATCAATTAGATAAACCTTTTGTTTTATTTGGAGAAAATCGTTATGGCTATGATTTTATTGATACAGATAACAAATTAGGTGAACAGTTGGCTACACAGTATGCACTTAATAAAAATTATCAATCAATTGTTTTCATTGGAATTGATGAAAAAGAGCCTTTTGAATATTCAAGAGAAGCCGGCTATATCAACACACTTCAGAAACATAATATGATTCCAAAAATTTTTCGAATCCAAAACCATAGTAGTCTGGCTGAAAAATTAATTATTGATAATTGGAGAAAATTCGCACCGAATACATGCTTTATTTGTGCTAGTGATCGAATTGCAGTGGGGGTAGTACGAGCTATACAAAGAAAGAATGGAAATATTCCTCGGGATTTTGGTGTGATTGGTTTTGACGGAGTTTTTTTAGATCAGGTCTCAAATCCAAAACTCACTACCGTTAAGCAAAATTTATTTAAGCTTGGTGAGCTCTTAGCTGGGATGATTCTGCAAAAAATTAAACAAGATGGAGCTCAGCAGGGTGAAGTCTTGATTGAACCAGAACTAATAAAAAGTGAATCTACAAGAAATTAGGAAGCTGTTTAGACAGCTTCCTTTTTTGATACCGGTAACATATAAAATATATTGTAAGCGCTTAAAATAATTGCTTAAAATAAAAGCTATGGAGGAAGTTTATTATGAGACATTGGTATGATCAAGCAATTATTTATCAAATTTATCCGAAGTCTTTCCAAGATTCTAATAGTGACGGTATTGGTGACTTAAATGGAATAAGAAAAAGAATACCGTATTTAAAGGAATTAGGAATCAATGCTGTTTGGCTAAATCCAATTTTTGTTTCTCCACAAGTGGATAATGGTTATGATGTATCAAATTATTTTGCCATTGATCCAAAGATGGGAACAATGGAGGATATGGATAACTTAATTAAAGAGATGCATGAGGCTGGTATTCATGTAATTATGGACTTTGTATTGAACCATACTTCTGATCAGCATCCCTGGTTTCAAGATGCTATAAAAAATCCAGAAAGTATATATCGTGACTATTATATTTTTGCTGGAGAAAACAATCAGCGTCCAAATAATTGGGGAAGTTTTTTCGGAGGAAGTGTTTGGGAAAAGGATCCTGCAGGAACTGGACAATTTTATTTCCATCTTTTTGATAAAAGAATGCCTGATTTGAATTGGAAGAATCCCGAAGTTAGACATGCAATGACCGAGATTGCAAAATATTGGTTGGAAAAGGGCATTGATGGATTAAGACTGGATGCCTTTATTCATATTGCAAAAGCCGATCTAAGACAGAATTTTCCGGTTAATAGTAAAGATGAAGAGCCAGTAATTGCAGAACCTTTTTTTGCTAATTTACCACAAGTTCAAAAATGGATGCGGCCATTTTGTGAAGAAATAAAACAGGATTATCCTGATGCATTACTTTTAGGGGAAGCAGCAAGTGCAAATGTAAATTTAGCTGTGGATTATACAAATAAGGATAATCACTTAATGGATAGCGTAATTACTTTTAGATATTTTACTGAAGATCAGAGCAAAATCGATCCTAGCTTTTTGAGTAATTATCAACCTAAGCCGTTAGATTGGGTTAAATTTAAACAAAATCAGACTATTTGGCAACAGACCTTAAGTGGAATTTCTAAGCCTACTCTTTATTGGAATAATCATGATATGGCAAGGCTTGCAACCAGGATTGCTAAAAATGATACTCAAGCAAGAAGTTTGGCTATGTTGATGTACTTACAATGTGGTATTCCAATCATTTATTATGGTGAAGAGTTAGGAATGAGAAATTTACAGTTTGAAAATGTAAATGATTTTCAAGATGATACTGTAAAAGAGTTTGTAAAGAGTGCAGAAAAAGCAGGCGTAACTTCAAAAGAAGCATTGTTAATGGCAAGTAAAACCCATAAACTTCCTGCTCGAGGTCCAATGCCATGGGATAACGAAAGAAATAATGGCTTTACAGATAAAGAACCTTGGATTAAGGGTAAAAAGCTTGATGAGATAAATGCAGCTGATGAAATAGCAGATGATAGTAGTATGTTTAACTTTTACAAAAAGCTTATTAGCTTGAAAAAAGAACAACTATTTCAAGATGGTAATTATTATTTATGGTCAACGTCAGATGGAAGCTACGTCTATGAGCGTAATTTAAAAGACAAAAAAGCTCTTATTGCTGTTTCTTTGAGTCAAGAACCGATTGAAATTGAAGTAGGAAAAGAATTTAGTAGTGAAAGGTTATCGGCTGGCGAATATGATTTAATGGCAGGAAAATTACGATTAGAACCATATGCCGGAGTAGTATTAGAAAATTAAAAAGATTGAGGGATAAAATATGCAACTTGCAGCTTTAAAACATAGAACTGAAAGTGAAGATTGTTTTGTTATTGATCATTCACACGTTAAAATTAGACTTTATACAGCAAAAGATGATGTGGAAAAAGTAATTGTTCATTACACGGATAACTATCTCCCACCAAAACAAGCTAAAGAACTTGAAATGGAGAAAATAGGTAGTGGTCAAGTTAATGATTACTGGGGAGCAACCTTAACTGCTCCATATCACCGAATTAAATATACTTTTGAAATAATTGGCAAAGATGGAAGTCATGTTCTCTTCGGTGATCGTAGTATTGAAAAATTTAGCGATAAAAAGTTAAGAGAAGATGGAATGTATTTTAAAGTTCCGTACTTCCATGATATTGATCGCATCAAGACTCCAAAATGGCTTAAAGACATTGTTTGGTATCAAATTTTTCCGGAGCGTTTTGCTAATGGCGATAAAAGTAATGACCCAGCAAATGTTAAAGAATGGAATCCAGAAGATCATCCAGGCAGAGAAGATTTTTATGGTGGAGACTTACAGGGAGTTTTAGATCATCTAGATGATCTACAGAAATTAGGGGTTACGGGATTATATTTCTGCCCAATTTTTAAGGCAAGTTCTAATCATAAATATGACACAATTGATTATTTACAAGTAGATCCAGCTTTTGGAGACAAGGATTTATTTGCAAAAGTAGTTAATGAAGCACATAAGCGTGGGATGAAAGTGATGCTTGATGCTGTATTTAATCACTTAGGTGATCAATCAATGCAGTGGCAAGATGTAGTTAAAAATGGCGAAAAATCACGCTTTAAAGATTGGTTCCACATTAATTCATATCCTGTTGAACCATATCGGGACCCAAGTAAAGGTGAAAAAAATCCACCATATGAAAC
Organism: Lactobacillus sp. UMNPBX19; assembly: GCF_002553805.1. Lineage (NCBI taxonomy): Bacteria > Bacillati > Bacillota > Bacilli > Lactobacillales > Lactobacillaceae > Lactobacillus > Lactobacillus sp. UMNPBX19. Next base: position 23,253 of record NZ_PCYR01000012.1, on the reverse strand, counting down.
TTTTGCCTTCGAAAAACATATGCCTAAATTAAATACGGCTAACCCAGAAGTACAGGACTTTTTATTAGAAATTGCGACCTACTGGGTAAAATATTTTGATATTGATGCTTGGCGGCTAGATGTTGCAAATGAAGTTGACCACCATTTCTGGAAGAGATTCCATGATGAATTAGTTAAAATAAAGCCTGATTTTTATATTGTTGGGGAAATATGGCATTCAGCTCGTCCATGGCTTCAGGGAGATCAATTTACAGGTGTAATGAATTATCCATATACTTTACAAATTGAAGACCACTTCTTTAAACATAAAATGAATGCTAAAGACCTTAGTGAGCACTTAACTGATCAGTTAATGATGTATCCAGATATGGTTGACCAGGCTATGATGAATATGCTTGATTCCCATGATACGGCTAGAATTTTAACTTTAGCAAAAGACAATCAAGATTTAGCTTTGCAAGCAGTTGCGTATGAATTTGTTCAACCTGGAGTGCCATGTATTTACTATGGAACAGAGATGGGGATGAGCGGTGATAATGATCCGGATTGTCGTAAACCAATGGATTGGAGTAAGATAAATGGTCCGGTATGGCAAAGAGTTCATGAATTAGTGAAATTCAGACTAGATCATAGTGATACCTTAAATAAAGGTACTGTTAAGTTAACGGTAACAGAAAAAGGACTTCTAAAAGTTGAACGAACAGGCAAAGAAGCAATAAAGGCCTACTATAATACCAGTAAACATAATGTGGAAATTGATAAAACAGCAGCTCTTAGTCAGAATTATAAAGCGGGAGTGTTAGCGCCAGATGGCTTTTTGATTGAGGTTAAAGCTTAATATATGAAGAATAAAAAGCAGCAATGAGATGCTGCTTTTTTTCTTATAAATTTTTGATACCGGTAACATTAAAATAAGCGTTGTTAAGCGCTTTCAATGATTAGATAATAGATTTGTAAATAAAAAGACTTCACGAAAGTGATGGAGAATGATGATGAAGAGAATTTTTGAAGTTGATCCTTGGAAAGTAACGACACATGAATTTTCTAAGGAAGATAAAAGGTTACAAGAAAGTATTACTGCAATTGGTAACGATTATATGGGAATGAGAGGAAACTTTGAGGAGGGTTACTCTGGCGACACACTTCAAGGAACATATTTAGCAGGTGTGTGGTTCCCAGATAAGACAGTTGTTGGTTGGTGGAAGAATGGATACCCAAAGTACTTTGGTAAGACACCAAATGCTCCAAGTTTTATTGGAATTGGGATCACCGTCAACGGTGAAAAAATTGATTTAGCCAAAGTGAAATTTAGTGATTTTGAATTATCACTTGATATGCATCAAGGACTTCTTTCAAGAAGTTTTATCTATGAAGGTAAAGATGTCAAAGTTAAATTTGAATTTGAACGTTTTCTCCATATTGTACAAAAAGAAGCTGCTTTAATTAAGGTAAAAGCGACAGTACTTAAAGGAGAGGCCAAGATTGATTTTGATTCCACTTTAGATGGAACAGTTGTTAATGAAGATAGCAACTACGATGAACGATTCTGGATTCCACTTGGTGAGAATAAGGATACAAAAACTATCCAGGTAAAAACTAAGCCTAATCCTTATGAAGTGCCTCAATTCACAGTTTTACTTCAAGAATCTTTACGCCACAATGGTGAACTAATTCAAACTGAAGCTTCTACTAAAGAAGCCAAGTTAAGCGAAAAGTTTTCAGTAGAATTAAGTGAAGGACAAAGCTACGAACTTGAAAAAGACGTTATTGTTATAACAAGTAGAGATGTTGAAGAAAAAGATCAAGCAAGTGTTGCTGAAGATTTAATGAATAAGCTTCAATCAAAGAGCTTTGAAGAAAACTTAGCTGACCATACTGCTGAATGGCAAAAACGTTGGGATATGAGTGATGTTGAAATTTCTGGTGATGCAGCAGCACAACAGGGGATTAGATTTAATATTGCTCAATTGTTCATGACATACTACGGTGAAGATGAACGCTTGAACGTTGGTCCTAAGGGATTTACTGGCGAAAAATACGGTGGTGCTACTTATTGGGATACTGAGGCTTACATCGTTCCAATGTACTTAGGAATTACTAACCCAAGCGTTACTAAAGCCCTTCTTCAATATCGTCATAATCAATTACCAGGAGCATATCACAATGCTAAAGAACAAGGCCTTCCAGGTGCCTTGTTCCCAATGGTAACTTTCAATGGTATTGAATGTCATAACGAATGGGAAATTACTTTTGAAGAAATTCACAGAAATGCTGATATTCCACATGCGATTGCTATGTATACCGAATATACGGGCGATGATAGCTATGTTAAGAATGAAGGTATGGATGTCTTAGTTGGAACCGCAAGATTCTGGGCAGCTCGAGTTCATTGGTCTAAGTGGCGTAACAAGTATGTAATGCATGGTGTTACCGGGCCAAATGAATATGAAAATAATGTAAATAATAACTGGTTTACTAATACTATGGCAAGATGGCTTCTGAAATATACACTAGAGCGTTTGCCGCTTGCAACTAAGGAGGCACAAGAACGAGTTCATGTTACTGAAGAAGAAAAAGAAAAGTGGCAAGACATTGTTGATAAGATTTATCTACCGGAAGACAAGGAATTAGGTATTTTCTTACAACAAGATGATTTTCTTGATAAAGAGATTCGTCCCGTTAGTGAAATTGAAGATCAACGTCCTATTAACCAACATTGGTCTTGGGATAAGATCTTAAGATCACCATTTATTAAACAAGCTGATGTTTTGCAAGGTATCTATTTCTTCCCAGAAAACTATACTAAGGATCAAAAAGAAAAGAACTTTGATTTCTATGAACCTTTAACTGTTCATGAAAGTTCACTTTCACCTTCAATTCATTCAGTTTTAGCTGCTGAATTAGGAAAAAAAGATAAGGCAGTTGAACTGTATGAAAGAACTGCAAGACTTGATTTAGATAATTACAACAATGATACAGTTGATGGTTTGCATATTACTTCGATGAGTGGATCATGGTTAGCTATTGTTCAGGGATTTGCTGGAATGAGATACGATCATGACCAATTGAAATTTAAGCCATTTATTCCAGATAACTGGGATCACTATAGCTTTAAGATTAACTACCGTGGTCGTTTAATTAAAGTTTATGTTGATCATCAAGAAACCAAGATCTCTTTACTTGAAGGCAAAGATCTAGAAATTCTTGTTAATGATAAGAAGGTAATGCTTAAAGAAGGTGAAAGCGAATGCTTAAAGGACTAATTTTTGACTTAGATGGAGTTTTAACAAATTCAGCTGTCTACCATTTAACTGCTTGGAATAATTTAGCTAAGGAATTAGGGATTAACTTAACGGATGATCAACTTGATAGCTTAAGGGGTATTTCAAGAATGGATTCTTTAAATCTAATTTTGAAATATGGCGATCAGGAAGATAAATATTCTGAAGCAGAAAAAGAAAAGTTCGCAGCAGAAAAGAATACTAAATTTGTTGAACAAGTTGAAAAAATGACGCCAGCAGATATTTTGCCAGGTATTCCAGAACTACTTAGTGATGCAAAGAAGCAAAACTTAAAAATGATTATTGCTTCTGCCTCAAAAAATGCACCTAAGATTTTAACAAAGTTAGGAATTATGGATGAATTTGATGGCATTGTTGATCCAGCAACGCTTCATCGCGGAAAACCAGATCCAGAAATTTATGAAAAGGCACAAGAATTGGCTGGTTTGAATGCAGACGAAGTAATTAGTTTTGAAGATGCTCAAGCCGGTGTTCAATCAATTAAAAGTGCTGGTCAATTTGCAGTTGGAATTGGGAATAAAGAGGTCTTGAAAGAGGCTGATTATATTGTTCCAACTACTAAAGAATTGAAACTTTCAGAAATTGAATCAGTTTTTAATAAAAAGTAAGAGGGAAGTAGGGAAAGAGAATGGTTGAAGTAGATTTAAACCATATCTATAAAAAGTACGAAGGAAATGATAAATATTCAGTTAATGACTTTGATTTACATATTAAAGATAAGGAATTTATCGTTTTTGTTGGACCATCTGGTTGTGGTAAATCAACTACTTTGAGAATGGTTGCCGGTCTAGAAGATATTTCTAAAGGTACTTTAGAGATTGACCATAAGGTAATGAATGACGTTGCACCAAAAGATAGAGATATTGCCATGGTTTTCCAAAACTATGCTTTGTACCCTCATATGTCTATTTACGACAACATGGCTTTTGGATTAAAGCTTCGTCACTATAAGAAAGACGAAATTGATAAGCGAGTTAAGCATGCAGCAGATATTTTAGGTTTATCAGAATATCTTGATAAAAAACCAGCTGAATTATCTGGTGGTCAAAGACAGCGTGTTGCCTTAGGACGGGCAATTGTCCGGGATGCTCCAATTTTCTTAATGGATGAACCTTTATCAAACTTGGATGCAAAATTACGTGTCACAATGCGTGCCGAAATTGCTAAGTTGCACCAAAATTTGGGAACTACTACGATTTACGTTACTCACGATCAAACTGAAGCCATGACTTTAGCAGATCGGGTAGTAGTTATGTCAGTTGGTAAAGTTCAACAAATTGGTACACCTCTAGAAGTTTACAATAGACCGGTAAATATGTTTGTTGCTGGTTTTATCGGATCTCCTCAAATGAACTTCTTTAATGTTCACTTTAAAGGAAATCGAATTAGCGACGGAAAAGGTCTAGATATCGAAATCCCTGAAGGTAAAGCAAAGATGCTTAAAGAAAAGGGATATGACGATAAAGATTTAGTATTTGGTATCCGTCCAGAAGATATTCATTCAGAGGAAGCATTCCTTGAAACTTGGCCTAACCAAATTGTTGAATCAACTGTTGTTGTTTCAGAGCTACTGGGCTCAACTATTCAGCTTTATCAAAAAGTTGATGGAACAGAATTTGTAGCCATTGTAAATGCCCGTGATTACCATACTCCAGGCGATAAAGTAAAAATGGGATTTGATGTTAATAAAGCCCACTTCTTTGATAAAGATACAACGAATGCAATTCGTTAACTTGCAGGAGAGGACGCTTCTGCAAAATATTAATAAGTTTACAACGAGTGTGAAATTTGGTTCACGGTTGTAATAATGTATTCAGCCAGTCATGGCTAGGAGGAAATATCATGAAGTTATGGAAAAAATTGGCTTTAAGTAGTGTTGTAGCTCTATCAGCTATTTCATTAACAGCTTGTAGTAACAACTCTAATTCAAATGAATCAAAGAGCTCAAACAAACAATTAACTCTTTGGGTAGATACTGCTCGTGTTAGTTGGTATAAGGGCGTGGTAAAGGACTTTGAAAAAGAACACCCTAATATTAAAGTTAAGGTTACTCAAAACCCTAATGGTTCAGCTAATGCTAAAACTGATGTTGCTAAAGATCCTTCAAAAGCTGCCGATGTGTTTGGTGTTCCAAATGACCAATTAGGTCAAATGGCAGATTCAGGTTACATTAACCCATTGTCACCATCTGATACTAAAGAAATTAAGAAGAATTCTGTTCCAGAAGCATACAAAGGTGTTGAATGGAAAGGCAAGCTTTACGCATATCCATATTCTGAACAAGCTCAAACTGTTTACTATGACAAGTCTAAGCTTTCACCAGAAGATGTTAAATCTTGGAAGACTATGACCTCTAAAGGTGTAGTTGCAACTGACTTCACTAATGCTTATGTAATGTGGCCAGTAATGTTCTCTGCAGGTACAAAGTTATTTGGTAATAGCGGAGAAGATGTAAAAGGCTCTACTATGGATTCACAAAATGGTGTAAACGCAATGAAGTGGTATGCAGAACAAAAGAGTAATAAAGGCGTTATGCAAACTTCAAATGCACTTAACCAATTGAAGAAGGGCAATGCTCAAGCTATCTTAGATGGTCCGTGGAACGCAGCTAATATTAAGAAGATTTTAGGCAAGAACTTAGGAGTTGCTCCATATCCAACTATTGAAGTGGGCGGTAAGACTGCTCAAATGGAAGCTTTCCTAGGTATTGAATGTTTCGCTGTTAACTCACATACTTCTAATGCTAAGAATGCAGCGATTTTAGCTAAATACTTATCTAACAAAGAAAACCAATTAATTGTTCACAAGAATGCTGGTGAAATTCCTGTAAACAAGGCAGCTCAAAATACTGCAGAGGTTAAGAATGATCCAGTTGCTAAAGCTGTAATTCAAATGGCTCAACCAGGCTACTCAGTTCTTCAACCTAAATTGCCACAAATGTCAATCTTCTGGAACGACTCAGCTCCATTAATTAGCGGTGCTTACGACGGCAAGATTAAGCCATCTCAATACAAGAGTAAGCTTGCTAAATTACAAAAGAAGATTTCTAAAGAAGAGTAATCTTGAAAAATCACATAAGCAAAGGTTTGATTAATTATGTTTAAGAAAAAACATGCTACGCCTGCAGTTACCTTAAAGGAAACATGGAAAGATGGAGATACAGTAACTAAATTATCATTCTTCATCATGGGCTTAAATGCTATTAAACATCGGCAATGGGTAAAAGGATTTTCACTTTTATTTGCTGAAATTGTATTTTTAGTTTGGTTCTTTTTAAGTGGAATTCATTCAATTGCTGGTTTAAGTAACTTAGGTGCAATAAAGAGTAAACGCGTTGTATTTGATAAAGCTCAAGGAGTATATGTTACTCAGCAGCCAGATAGTTCTGTTTTAATTCTATTATTTGGTATTTTGGCTTTATTCATTGTTGCTGGTTTTATATATCTATATATCATTAATTTAAAATCTAATAAGCATACTTTCTTATTAGAAAAGAGACATGAACATATTCCAACTAACCGTGAAGAAATTGCATCTTTGTTTGACCAAAGATTGCATGCAACTTTGATGACAATTCCAATTGTTTTAATCATTTTATTTACGGTTTTGCCAACAGTCTTCATGATTTCAATGGCATTTACTAACTATGATCGTCAACACTCAGTTGGATTTTCCTGGACTGGTTTTCAAGCATTTGGAAACGTGTTGAGTGGTGATTTAGCAGGTACTTTCTTCCCAGTTTTAGGTTGGACCTTAATTTGGGCAGTTGCTGCTACCGCTACTACTTTCTTCTTTGGTGTCTTATTAGCCCTTTTGATTGAATCAAAGGGAATTAAGCATAAGAATTTATGGAGAACAATTTTCGTAATTGTTTATGCTGTACCACAATTTGTTTCTCTATTAATGATGGCACAATTCCTTGACTATCAAGGACCATTGAACACCTTACTTATGAATTGGGGATGGATTAGCCATCCAATTCACTTCATTGATAACCAGGCTAGTCCCCTTGTTGCTAGAATTACAGTTATTGTTGTTAACATGTGGATTGGTATCCCAGTTTCAATGTTAACTTCAACAGCTATTATTCAAAACTTACCGCAAGATCAAATTGAAGCTGCGCGTATTGACGGTGCAAGCCCAGTACAAATTTTTAACCACATTACATTCCCTCAAATTTTATTCGTAATGTCTCCAGCTTTGATTCAACAATTTATTGGTAACATCAACAACTTCAATGTTATCTACTTGCTGACTGGTGGTGCACCAATGAACAATAACTACAATGGTGCTGGTTCAACAGACTTGCTTGTAACTTGGCTCTATAACTTGACATTTGGTCAAGAGCAACGCTACAATGCATCCGCTGTTTTGGGTATCTTGATCTTTATCATTAGTGCTACATTCTCACTAATTGCATATCGTCATACTAATGCGTACAAGGAGGGCTAAAAATGAAGTCTTATCATAACCAAAGAAGAATTGCTTTAATTTTTAGATATGTTCTATTAGCTATCCTAGCCGTATTATGGATTTTCCCAATTATTTGGATCATTTTAGCAAGTTTTTCATACAACAACACAGGATTTGTATCTACAATTTGGCCAGAAAAATTTACTTGGCAAAATTATGTTGGTATTCTTACTAGTTCACAATATCCATTTGTAAATTGGGTGTTAAATACACTATTTGTCGCTGTAGTTTCAGCAACATTATCAACGTTTGTAACTATCGGAGTTGCTTACGTATTATCAAGATTACGTTTCCGCTTCCGTAAGCCATTCTTACAAATTGCTTTGGTATTAGGGATGTTCCCAGGTTTCATGTCTATGATTGCCTTGTACTACATTTTAAAGGCATTAAACATGTTAAACCTTGGTGGATTGATCTTAGTCTATGTTGGTGGTGCTGGCCTTGGCTTCTACATTGCAAAAGGTTTCTTTGATACAATGCCACGAGCAATTGATGAAGCTGCTGAAATTGATGGCGCTACGAAATGGCAAGTATTCATTCATATTGGATTACCACTTTCAAAGCCAATGATTGTTTATACTGCTCTTACTTCATTCATGGCACCATGGGTAGACTTCATTTTCTCAGGTATCATCCTCTCTACCTCAGGAAATCCGAAGACCTACACTGTTGCCTATGGACTGTACAACATGGTTCACTCGGCAAAGGGTACGATGGCTCAATTCTTTACTCAGTTCATTGCCGGATGTGTAATCATTGCGATCCCAATTACAATTTTGTTCATTGTAATGCAAAAATTCTATGTTAATGGAATCACAGCAGGTGCTGATAAAGGCTAATCAAATTAAAGTTTATGTGAAAAAAGTGTCCTGTTTAACAGGGCACTTTTTTATTTGTTTGAAGGAGAAAAATATGAAACCTTGGTGGAAAAAAGCGGTCGTTTATCAAGTTTATCCTAAGTCATTTCAAGATAGTAATGGAGATGGAATTGGAGATATTCCAGGAATCATTTCGCGATTAGGATATTTAGAAAAACTAGGAATTGATGCTATTTGGTTATCACCCGTTTACTTATCCCCTGGTGTAGATAATGGCTATGATATCTCTGATTATCAAAAAATAGACCCACAATACGGAACAATGGATGACATGGATAATCTGATTAGAGAAGCTAGAAAACATCATATACGCATTATTATGGACCTTGTCGTTAACCATACATCTGATCAGCATCCTTGGTTCATTGAAGCAAGAAAAAGTAAGGAGAATCCATACAGAGATTTCTATATTTGGCGTGATCCGGTAGAGGGCCATGCACCTAATGATTTGAAGTCGGCATTTTCTGGATCGGCTTGGAAGTTTGATGAAAAAACTGGTCAATATTACTTACACTTCTTTGCAGATCAACAGCCAGATCTTAATTGGAAGAACCCAAAATTAAGAAATAAAATCTATGAAATGATGAATTATTGGATCGATAAGGGAATTGGCGGCTTTAGGATGGATGTGATTGAACTTATCGGAAAAGATCCCGATAAAAAGATTCGTGAGAATGGTCCAATGCTTCATCCATATTTAAAAGAGATGAATGAGAATACTTTTGCCGGTAAAGAATTAATGACAGTGGGTGAAACATGGAACTCTACTCCAAAGATTGCTGCAAAATATTCAGATCCAGCTCGTCATGAATTATCGATGGTATTTCAATTTGAAAATCAAAGCTTAGATCAGCAAGAAGGAAAAGAAAAATGGGATTTACGTCCGCTTGATTTAGGCGAATTGAAAAAAGTTCTAGTTAAATGGCAGACAGAAATTGATTTTAATCATGCATGGAATAGTCTTTTTTGGGAAAATCATGATATTCCGCGAGTTATTTCACGATGGGGAAATGACAAAGAATATCGAGTTCAAAGCGCAAAAATGTTTGCGATTGTACTGCATTTAATGCATGGGACACCTTACATCTATAATGGCGAAGAAATTGGGATGACCAATTGCCCTGTTAAGTCAATTGATGAAGTAGAAGATATTGAAAGTATCAATATGTATCGTGAAAGAATTGATAAGGGCTACAGTAAGGATGAACTAATTAAAGCAATTAATACTAAAGGTCGAGATAATGCACGACGTCCAATGCAGTGGTCAAACGAAGAAAATGCTGACTTTACTACAGGAACACCGTGGCTAAAATTAAACCCAAACTACAAGACCATTAACGTTAAAGAAGCCTTAGAAGATCCAAATTCTATTTTTTACACCTATCAAAAATTAATTAGACTTCGTCATGAAAATTCTGTTGTAGTGGATGGAGATTTTGAACTTGTTGAAAATACTAGTGATAATATTTTGGCCTTTTGGCGAAAACTAGAAGATGAAAAGTGGTTAATAGTATCTAACCTGTCTGGTGAAGAACAAAATCTAAATTTAGATATATCTTTTAAAAAAGTTTTGATTAGTAACTATGAAAAACGAGACAGTTTAAAAGATATGGTTTTAAAACCTTATGAAGCTTTTGCAGTTAAGGCATAGTAAAAGACGCATTGAATTTTATCAATGCGTCTTTAATTTATTTCTTTTTATTTGGACGTCGTAAGTAACGTAAAGTATTATTTCGAATATATTTTTGGAATTCTTGATAAATTGGATCAAAAATTTGAGGTTCATCAGTTTCTTTAACCATTACTTTTGGAAAGAAGAAACGTTCATCTCCTTGAAGAGTTCCATTTAAGGATTTAACGAGTGGGCTCAATTCAGATAGTTCGACTAAGCTACCATCAGCTTGCATGATTTCAATTGGACTGTGAGCATTTTTTCCAGTTGGCTTATATGCGTCATATGGCTCATCAAAAGCTGAATTGGTAGCAGTGTAGTAATTAGGATCAAAGCCGGCTTGTTTAATAAGATTCTTTAGTTTTGGCAGTAAACTCTTAGTATCTTCATTGATTTTGACACTTTCAAGGGGATGACGGTATAAGTAACGATTTGAAAGATCAGATAAAATTTGATCCCCTGAGTTGGTCCAGAGTAAGAAATTAGTTTCCATTACGCCATCATCTAACTTAATGTAATCCTCAAGAGTCCATTTTCCGTTTAAAAATGCTTCTAGTTGAGGAGTAACTTGAAGTTTGCCTTCTTCATAGATGATTTGAGCTCTTTCAAGTAAGTGATGTAAGATAACTTCCATTGAACGATTGACACGGTGAAAGTAAACTTGTTGATACATTTGGTAACGGCTAATAATGTAATCTTCGACTGAGTGAATTCCTTTATCTGTAAAGCAGATACCATCACGATATGGACGGATTACTTCTAAAATTCTCGTTAAATCAAAGCTTCCGTAAGTAACACCAGTGAAATAAGCGTCGCGTAATAAATAATCCATTCTATCTGCGTCTGCTTGACTTGAAATTAGTTTGACTACCTGAGGATTAGGGTAGGTTTTAGCAATAACACTAGCTACTAATTCTGGAAAATTAGGACTTATTTTTCTTAAGGCTTGATTAACTTCAGTATTTTTATCGGTAATAATCTGTTGGCCCATTTTTTCATGATTAGTACCAAATAGATGCTCAAAAGTATGAGAATAAGGGCCATGACCGATATCATGAAGTAAAGCTGCACATTCTGCTAAGAGTCTTTCATCTGGATTCCATAATCCATCGCCTGGTTCTTTACTTACATACTTTTCTTCAAAGATATCACAAATTCTTCGAGTTAATTCATAAACACCTAGGTTATGTTCAAAACGTGTATGAGTTGCTCCTTGAAAAACGTAAGATGCCGGTCCTAATTGCTTAATTCGGCGTAAACGTTGGAATTCCTTTGAATTAATGATATCTAAAATAACTTGATCTTTAACATGAATATAATTGTGAACTGGATCTCTTAATACTTTTTCATGATCCAGCTTTTTACTTTGAAATTTTTCCATTTTTCTTATACTATTTTCTCGGATAATAAAATAAATTTGCTAACGTATAATCAATTTGATTATAACAATAATGCTACTTTAAGGCTATCTTGGCGTGAATGAAGGTGAAAATATGAGCAAGAAAGTTGAGATTAAAATTACTAGTAAAATTCATCAGGAAGATGAGTCAGCCGTTTTTGAAAGAGATGGCTTAGGATCAATTGAAAAAGTTGGCGAAGATTGGCGCATAAAATATAGGGAAAAAAATAAAGAGGGCGATGTTGAAGTAAAATTATTAATTAAGCCAAATGAGCTTGTAATGCAACGAGGAGACGCTAAAGGTGATCATACGCTAATGAAATTTGAACCAGGAGAAAAAAGAAAATGCAAGGTTGTAGCTTCTGGTAAGCAAATGAATTTAGAGTCTTTGACTAATAAATTGAATTTTTCTGAAATTTCTCTAGGAAAGATGCAACTAAAAGTTGAATATGATCTCTTTTCTGGTCTATACTTAGTAGGTAACTATGCAATAAAGATTGATATAATAGAATAGATCTTTAGCAAATTTAGATAAATTGATTACGTGAAAGGACGTGCCACTGTGGGGTTAGATGATTTTCAAGGCCAAAATAAAGACGAATTGTCAATGATCGAAGTTGCTCGTACAATTTTACAAGATAGCGGCAAGCGAATGGCCTTTGCTGATATCGTTAACGCCGTCCAGAACTTTCTGGGTAAGAGTGACGAAGAAATTCGTGAGCGTTTGCCACAATTTTACACTGATATGAACACTGATGGTGAATTCATTTCAATGGGTGATAATGTTTGGGCATTGCGTTCTTGGTTCCCATATGAATCTGTTGATGAAGAAGTAAACCATCCAGAAGATGAAGAAGATGTACCACGTAAGAAACACCATAAGAAAGTTAATGCTTTCATTGGTGATTCTGACGATGATGATATTATCGACTACGATTCAGATGATCCAGAAGATGAAGATTTGGATGTTGACGAAGAAGATACTAATGAAGACGACTACTCAGATGATGATCTTGATGATGCCGATGACAATGAATTAGATGATGGTATTGAAGGCCAATTATCTGAACTTCATCAAGATGATCTTGATGACGATGATGAGTAAAGTACTTGACGGAAAGCAAATTTCCCTTTAGTATTTTGTATGGGCACTCTATGTGCAATTAAGCTCCCATGTATTTGGGAGCTTTTTTTGATTTTAACAGAGAATAAAAGAAAAGAGAGGAAGCACGGCATGACAAAGTATATTTTTGTGACTGGTGGAGTTGTTTCATCACTAGGTAAGGGGATTTCAGCTTCAAGTTTAGGACGTTTACTTAAAAATCGTGGCTTAAAAGTTACCATGCAAAAGTTTGATCCTTACATTAATATCGATCCAGGTACAATGAATCCATATCAACATGGGGAAGTTTATGTTACCGATGATGGTACAGAAGCTGACCTTGACTTGGGTCACTATGAAAGAATTGTTGATGTTAGAACAAGTAAATATTCTAATGTTACTACTGGTAAAATTTATCAAGAAGTGCTTGATAAAGAACGTCGCGGTGACTATCATGGTGCAACTGTGCAAGTAATTCCGCATATTACGGACATGATTAAGAAAAAAATCATGCGTGCTGCCTTAACAACCGATTCAGATGTCATTATTTCTGAAATTGGTGGTACTGTAGGTGATATCGAGTCTACTCCATTTATGGAAGCAATTCGCCAAATGCGTCGTGAAGTTGGTGAAGAAAATGTAATGTATATTCACTGTACATTAGTACCTTATCTTCATGCTGCTCACGAAATGAAAACTAAGCCAACACAACATTCAGTTGCCGAACTTAGAAGTATTGGTATTCAACCAAATATGCTTGTTTTAAGAGCTGAGAAACCAATTGCTCAAGAGTTAAAAAATAAGATTTCTACCTTTACTGATGTTCCAGTAGACCGCATTATTGAATCTATTGATGCTCCTTCACTTTTTGATTTACCACTTGCTTTTCAAGCTCAAGGTATGGATCAAAAGGTTTGCGACTTTTTACACTTGGAGACTCCAAAGCCAGAAGCAGATATGGAAGTTTGGAAGAAATTAGATGAACGTGCAAAGAACTTAAAGCACGAAACTACCATTACCTTAGTAGGTAAGTATGTAGAACTTGAAGATGCATATATTTCTGTTACTGATGCATTGCAACACGCTGGCTACTTATATGACACTAAAATTAAGGTAAATAAGGTTCAAGCAGAAGACATTACTGAAGACAATATTGCAGAAATTATGAAGGATTCAGATGGATTAATTGTACCTGGTGGTTTTGGTACACGTGGTCTTGAAGGTATGATTACTTCAATTAAATATGCCCGTGAACACGATATCCCATTTTTAGGAATCTGCTTAGGTATGCAAATGGCAAGCGTTGAATTTGCCAGAAATGTACTCGGCTTAAAAGATGCTAATAGTGCAGAAGCTAATCCAGACACTAAGAATAATATTATTGATATTATGGCTGACAAGCGTGATGAAGAAAATATTGGTGGTACGCTTCGTTTAGGTCTATACCCAGCAACTTTAAAGAAGGGCACTAAGACCCGTGAAGCATATGATGACCAAGATGTAATTCAAGAAAGACACCGTCACCGTTATGAATTCAATAATGAATATCGTGAAGCATTTGAAAAGGCAGGCATGGTCTTCTCTGGTGTTTCTCCAGATAATCATTTAGTAGAAATTATTGAAATTCCAAATAAAAAATTCTTTATCGCAGCTCAATATCATCCAGAATTTTTAAGTCGTCCACAAAGACCAGAAGGATTATTTAAAGCATTTATTGGTGCAGCAAGTGGTCTTCCAGCACAACATTTTAACTAGACTTTAAAAATTAAATTTCGGTAACAAGAGAGCCATAATCCTCGGCTTCTCTTGTTTTTTTTGAGTTTTTCATTTAATATATTTTGTGATACATTTGGGTATTACAAATAGAGAAAAGGATTGTTTCCCCAATGAAACAGATGATTATTCATGGTGGAAAGCCCCTGAAGGGCGACGTATGGATCGGCGGTGCTAAGAATTCCACTGTAGCATTGATTCCAGCGTCAATACTTTCGCGGACTCCTGTTACCCTAGAAGGGGTTCCGCGAATTGCTGATGTAGATAATTTGATGGATCTACTTGGTGAAATGGATGTAAAGTGTGATTTTCATGAAACTACTTTACGAATAAATCCGGATAACATTAAGCGTAGTCCCCTTCCAGCAGGAAAGATTAAGAGCTTGAGAGCTTCTTATTACTTTATGGGTGCATTATTAGGTCGCTTTGGTAAAGCTGTGGTGGGCTTTCCAGGCGGAGATGATATTGGCCCTCGTCCTATTGATCAGCATATTAAAGGCTTTGAAGCATTAGGTGCAACTGTTGAGAATGAAAACGATCAAATTATCATTACAGCTCCTAAAACTGGGCTTCGTGGTGCAAAAATTCATTTAAAGATGCCTTCTGTAGGCGCAACAATGAATATAATTATGGCTAGCGTAATGGCAAAGGGCCAAACTATTATTGAAAATGCGGCTAAGGAACCGGAAATTATTGATTTAGCTACATTTTTGAATAATATGGGCGCTGTTATTCGTGGTGCAGGTACTGAAGTGATTCGAATTGAAGGAGTAGAGGAATTAAAAGCACAAACTCCTCATACTATTATTCCTGATCGAATTGAAGCTGGAACATATGTGGCTCTAGCCGCCTGCATCGGAAATGGTATTAGAATTCATAATATTATCGAAGAACACCTAGATTCTTATTTAGCTAAAGTAGAAGAAATGGGTGTAGTAATTGATGCTGATGAAGATTCACTTTATGTTTATCCAGCAGGTGACTTGAAAATGATTCAAGTTAGAACTGACGTATATCCTGGATTTGCGACTGATTTACAGCAGCCAATTACTCCACTTCTTTTAACAGCTAAGAGCGGTGAAGGCGTAGTAATTGATCAAATATATCCTAAACGTGTTGGTCATATTCCTGAACTTCAGAAGATGGGTGCTAATATTCAAGTAGAAGATAATATTATCTTAGTTCATCCAACTCATCATTTGCATGGAGCACATGTTAGTGCTGGTGAAATTAGAGCAGGAGCTTGTTTGATGCTTGCTGGCTTAATGGCAGATGGTGAAACTATCATTTCAAATGCAGGAAACATTTTGCGTGGCTATGATAGAATTGAACAAAAGTTGCGTCAACTAGGTGCAGAGGTATCTGTGATTGATGTTTAATTAAAATAGAACATTAAAAAAGGGCTTGGAATCTCCAAGTCCTTTTTTATTGGTTTTAAGAAAATATTTTTATTTAGCTTTGTACTTCAATTTTTTCTGGGGTAGCAGGAATATGTTGCTCTTCTAAGCCAGATTTTCCTTTAAATAGTAAATTGAGAATCGTAGCACTTAAGCTTGCTACAACAATACCATTTCCAAGGAATAATTGAATAGTTTCTGGTAAAGCTTGGAAAACTTGTGGATAAACAGTAACACCTAATCCGAGACCAATTGAAATAGCTACGATTAGGATATTACGAGTATCCTCAAAGTCTACTCTCTTTAGCATTCTCATTCCTTGGACGGCAATCATTGTAAACATTACAAGCATTGCGCCACCTAAGACAGAGTCAGGGATAATAGTTACTAAAGCACCAAACTTAGGTAATAATCCCATTAACATTAAAAATCCGGATGCCCAGTAAATTGGTCTTTTTGTGGTAATACCTGATAATTCCAGTAAACCTACATTTTGTGAAAAAGTAGTGTAGGGGAATGTGTTAAAGACTCCGCCCAGGATCTGTGCGAGCCCTTCAGCACGATAACCCTTTTTAAGGTCATCGCTAGTGATGTCTTTGTGGAGTAAATCGCCAATAGCAAAGAATACTCCGGTAGATTCTACCATTGAAACGAGAGCAATGATAATCATTGTTAAACTGGATGACCACTCAAACTGTGGCATTCCAAAGTAAAAAGGTTGAGGTAAGTGGAACCAAGAAGCTTGAGCAACTGGAGTAAGTGAAACCATACCAAGAGTACTGGCAATTAATGTTCCTGCAATTAATCCCACTAAAACAGCGATGGATTTGATAAATCCTTTGCCCCAAACTTGAAGGGCAAGAATAATTGCTACAGTTATAAAGCCAGTTAAAAGATTTTTAGGATCACCGAAGTTTTTAGCTGTAGAATTGCCCCCACCAAGATTTTGAATAGAAACCGGAATTAAGGAAAGTCCAATTACTGTAATTAAGCTTCCCGTTACAACTGGTGGAAAGAGCTTTTTGATTTTAGAAAAATAGCCTGCTACTAAAAATACGAAAACTCCCGCTACGATGATTGAACCATACATAGTACCAATGGTGAATTTTTTCCCAATCATTTGAAGAGGAGCTACAGCTTGAATAGCACACCCTAAAACAACAGGTAGGCCAATTCCAAAATAACGATTACGTAGAAGCTGGAGAGCAGTTGCTAAACCACACATGAAAATGTCGATTGAAACTAGATAAGTCATCTGAGTGGAGTTGAATTTCAAGGCAGTTCCAATTAAAAGAGGAACGGCAATTGCTCCCGAATACATTGCGAGTAAATGTTGTAGACCTAGTAAAGCAGCTTTTTTGTGGTTAACTTGTGTGTGCTTCATTTATTTTTCTCCTACAAAATGCACTTGATTGTTTTCAAAATCAGAAATTCTAGCTAAGGCTTCAAGACGGTAGCCATGATCTTTAACCCATTCGCTGCCACCTTGGAATTCTTTAGCTACAACTACACCAACACCAGCTACAGTTGCATTTGCTTGATCTGCAATATTAAGCATCCCTTTAACAGCTTCTCCATGGGCTAAGAAGTCATCAATAATTAATAAGTGATCGTCACTGCTCAAGAATTTCTTTTCAACACAAATTTTATTATTAACTTTTTTAGTGTAGGAAAATACTTCTGCCCAATAAACAGCATCATTAAGAGTTGAAGGTTTTTTCTTTCTCGCAAAAACCATTGGAACTCTTAACTGATATGCAGCCATAATACTAGGAGCAATTCCTGAAGCTTCACAAGTAAGAACTTTAGTAATTTTTTCGTTTTCGAATAAACGCTTAAATTCCTTACCGACTTCCATCATAAGTTGCGGATCGACTTGATGATTTAGAAAAGAGTTAATTTTTAAAACATTGCCATCTAATACTTCTCCATCTTTACGAATCCGTTCCTCAAGTAATTTCAATTTTATCCTCCTGCAAAAAAAGACTTCTTCTACCCGTAAATTAGGGTAAAAGAAGTCCTTTGTAGTGCTACTTATGACATCGATTACCTATAGTCCAGAATTAATTGGTTCCGGGTAGAAACTGTCGACCTTATTACGACGATATATAGATATTTTGATATCTAGAGTGTAGCAGAATCATTTTCCGAACACAAGGCCTCTTTTTTTGATATATTATTCTGAAATTGATTTTTTCTTTTTTAAAGAAAGGATTGCCTCAAGAATTCCATATGCAATTCCAGCAAGTGGCCAAATAATCCAGCTTTGTTGCCAGTTATTGCTCAGAAAGCTGTAGGTTAAGTAGATAAAAGCAATTATCATCCAATAAATGCTTGTATATTTTTCAATGACTTTTTTGCCAGCTTTTTTCTCTGTAGTATAATCATCTATTTGCAAAATAATATTAAAACTATCGTGAACAATATTAGTTTTAACCAAGAAAAAGACCCCAATACCAACAAGAAAAATTGTAATTGAAGAAAGGCCAGTCATAAAATCATCTAATCGACTATTGGAGAGAGCATCAGTGAATAAAGCACCACTCATAAGAGGAATAGCAGACAGAATACAAAAAGCGATACCAATAATTTTAAAGATGTAGTGTTTGTTTTCGTAATCTCTACTTTCCTTGAGAATTTTTTTATGCAGTTCCTCAGAAAGATTACAATCTTCATATTCATAATTTTCGTTTACTTTTAGCCAGTAATTACCGGCAATAAAGCAGGCAACAGCGATGGCAACGAGAACTAGTGTAGCAATTACTCCAATTCCGGTTGCAAAGTTGATGGATGAAGTTAGAGTACCTAATTTGGTTAGACTAATTAAAAGCAATAAAGTGATCGGTGAAAAAATACAAAGCATCACTCCAGTAGCAATAAAAGTTGAGCTGCGTTTTCTTGCAGTTAAGAATTCTTGAACAGAAGACTGAGATAGATAATTTCTTTCAGACATAAAAGTCACCTCTTTTGTATATAAAGCTGAAGTAATATAGTTTTACTTTAATTTTATATAACAGACTATGAGAGCGATATTTTAATGCTTGTGAAATTAAATTATAAATTAATGATTGACCAATTGAATTTTTCTTAGTAAAGTTTCTAGTAAATAGGGATAAATTATTTTTTAGAAGGAGAAAATTGTGGTTAAGACTAATCTAAATGATTTTGACAAGATTATTGTGCTTGATTTTGGTAGTCAATATAACCAATTGATTACTCGTCGAATTCGTGACTTTGGTATCTATTCAGAACTTTTACCACATGACTTAAGTATTGAAAAGATCAAGGAAATGGCCCCTAAGGGAATTATTTTTTCTGGTGGTCCAAACAGTGTTTATGACAAAGGTGCTTTAAAAGTTGATCCTGAAATTTTCAAGCTTGGTATTCCAATTTTGGGGATTTGTTATGGGATGCAACTCATGAGTTACGATTTGGGCGGTAAGGTTGAAAAGGCTGATAATTCCGAATATGGTCGTGCTGATATTGAGGTAATTGATCCTAATGCAGTTTTATTTAAGGGCTTGCCAAGAGAACAATACGTTTGGATGAGTCATGGTGACTTAGTAACTAAGGCTCCAGAAGGCTTTACTGTAACTGCTAAGAGTAAGAACTGTCCAATTTCTGCAATTGCTAACGATGAGAATAAATTCTACGGAATTCAATTCCATGCCGAAGTTCGTAATTCAGAGTATGGTTTAGATATTTTGAAGAACTTCGCCTTTAAGGTTTGTGGTGCCGAAGCTAACTGGACTATGGATGACTTTATCGAGATGCAAGTTGATGAAATTCGTCAAAAAGTTGGCGATAAGAAGGTTATCTTGGGCCTTTCCGGTGGGGTTGATTCTAGTGTTACTGCTACTCTTCTTCACAAGGCAATTGGTGATCAATTAACTGCAATTTTTGTTGATCACGGGATGCTTCGTAAAGACGAAGGCGATCAAGTAATGCAAGCTTTGAACAAGGATCTTGGCGTTAATATTATTCGCGTGAATGCCCAAGAGCGTTTCTTGAGTAAGCTTAAGGGAGTAACTGATCCTGAACAAAAACGTAAGATCATCGGTAAAGAATTTATCGAAGTCTTCAACGAAGAAGCTAAAAAGTTAAAAGATGTTGACTTCTTGGCCCAAGGAACTCTCTATACTGATGTTATTGAGTCTGGAACGAATACCGCTCAAACTATTAAGTCACACCACAATGTTGGTGGTCTTCCTGAAGACATGCACTTCGAATTAATTGAACCACTTCGTAAGCTATTCAAGGATGAAGTTCGTGAACTTGGTGAAAAGCTCGGTATTCCTCATGACTTAGTATGGCGTCAACCATTCCCAGGTCCAGGTCTTGGTATTCGTGTTATTGGCGAAGTTACTGAAGACAAGCTGAAGATCGTGCGTGAATCAGATGCTATTTTACGTGAAGAAATCAAGAATGCTGGTCTTCAAGAAGATATTTGGCAATACTTCACGGTTCTTCCAGGTATTCGCTCAGTTGGGGTTATGGGAGATGGGCGTACTTACGACTACACTATCGGTATTCGTGCCGTAACTTCAATTGATGGTATGACTGCTGATTTTGCCCAAATTCCATGGGATGTTTTGAGCAAGATTTCTACTAGAATCGTAGATGAATGCGACCACATTAACCGCGTAGTTTACGATATTACCAGTAAGCCACCTTCCACTATTGAATGGGAATAAGAGACTCATCTCTGAAAAAAGAATATAAATGAAAGAAGCCTATTAAATCTTGGTATTGATGAACCATGATTTAATAGGCTTTTATAGTATTTAATTAAACTCAAGCTTATTTGCTTCATCGATCTTAGTTAGGAAAGATGAAACATCGGTAATAATGTCATTGGTATATGAGACATTAATCAGATTAACCCAATTTTTTCTAAGAAAATAGTCATCAATGTCATATCTGACCTTAGCTAAGTATTTGTAACTAATAAATAGTAGCTCAGAAAAAATTACATTACGTTTTTTAGGTTGCATTACAAAATCAAGTAATAAGACTTTTCCTGAGCCTTTAATAAAGTGGAAAAATTCGCAGTTGATATGTCTAATCTGATGAAAAGGATATAAGATTTGAGAGTTTAGAACTTGTTTTTCAAATTGTTTAAGTAATTTTTGATCTTTTTTGTTAATGACATAATCATTGCTATCTAAGTTAATCATCGCTATCAATTCCTATTCTTACTATTGCACCTAAAGTATATAAATTGAAAAAAGTAAAAACAATGAATGTTAACTAAGTTGAAAAAGAAAAAATTTTTATATCAAAGAAAGTTACGAAGAGTAAGTTATCCAGGAAAGAGAAGTGAGGAAAAAGTTTGAGTGATATTAGGGTGCAGAATACAAAGAGTAATTTAATTACTGCTCTTTTAAGCTGCTTAGAAGATAAGAGTGTGCATGAGCTAAAGGTAAAAGATATTATTGATAAGGCTGGCGTAAGTACTAGAACGTTTTATCAATATTATTCAGATGTCAATGATTTGCTAAGAGATACAGAAGATAGCTTTATTGCAGAATATCTAAAAAATGTTGAAAAAGATCGTGATTCACTAGGAGATCTTGATTTAGATGTGCCTTTTGAAGATCAGTTAGAGACTATTTTAAATGCAACAAAGAATACCATTGAGTTCTGTTATGCGCATAAAAAAGAGATTCAACTCTTGTTATCTGATAATGGGGATACGCGCTTCTATAATATGATTTTCCACACTGGTTGTGAGGAAATTATGAAACGTATGAGCCAGATGAAACATATTGATGAGTTAAAAATGGACGAAAAAGACCAAATGAGAATGATGATTAGTGTGCAGGTATTTGTACATAGCATCATTGGCATGGTAAGAGTCTTGCTTGAATGCAGCGATAGATTAGCTCCATATGACGTTCGTCAAAGTATACTTACATTTTTACGTGAGTCACCGATAGCTTCCATGAATATAAATAAAAAATAGAGACGATAAAATAATTTATAGTATACTAGGCTAAATTCCACGATAACTGGCTAAAGTATTGAATGAAGTGGTTTTGTTGGCAATTGAGAAATAATTGTACTTAAATATGAAGTAGCATAAGAAGAATAGTAATTAAAAAACGAAGTTTTAGGGGATACGTCAATGAAAATAGAAATTCCAACTATGAATGGATTTATTCCAGATTGCTACGGTAAATTTGCCAATGCTGATCAAAAGATTGAAGGGAAGCCTAGTAGATCTTTTCCAATTTTTATTACTGATGCGCCTGATAAGGCAAAAACTTTAGCTGTGTATTTTAGAGATTTTGATTCAGTTCCAGTCTGTGGATTTACTTGGATTCACTGGTTAGCTGCCAATCTTCCGGTTCGAGATGTTCCAGCTAATATTAGTCATTCTAAGAATAGCAGCCTTGATTTTGTTCAAGGAAATAATAGTAATATTAGCAAGTTTTTGGGTGAAAATTCTGGCCCAGTTGAAGGCTATACAGGTCCGATGCCTCCTGATAAGACGCACTATTACACCTTAACCGTGTATGCATTAGACACAAAAATTGATCTAAAAGAAGGTTATTGGTTAAACGACTTTTTGCGTGAGATGGAAGGTCATATAATTGATAGTGCGACTATTTCAGTTCCAAGTAGAGCAAAATAAAAGTCGAAGTTACTAATAAATATGCTATAATTTAGATAAAGAAAAAGGAGATCATAAGATCTCCTTTGCAGCCCGCTTTAAGAGCGGTGACAAAATTATAGTTTTGGCAAACGCCTACTCAATAACTCGGTCAAAAGTTATATATTGAGCGGCGTTTTTTATTTTTTGTTGTGGTTGTCGATATATGTTAGCAATGCTAACACAAAAGTACCAAACAATAGCATTAACGAAATGGCCTCGTAAACACTCATTAGGCTGAACCCTTTCCAATTGATGTCGGACCATAGGCCTCACCTCCGGGAGAAAAAACAGCCACCGCTCATAAAAATTTCTGCGGATATAATTATAGCGAAAATTTGTTTGCAAAAGAATATAGATTAGTCAAAAAGCTCACAATTAATTTGCGGGCTTTTACCATAATTATATTCAAAAAATAGTTCTCTTTGAAAAGTATCATCGTAAGTAGCTGATACTAAACTATAGTAAAATTATTGATATGATAGAGTTAAAAGAGAAAACTTATTTGGAGTAAGGTGGAGGAATTTTTGAAAGATAAAAAAACGCCGATTGTAAAATTAAATTGAACACTTGATAAAAAATAAAAAGTCCATTCGGACCTG